>QHBN01000166.1 GCA_003176995.1 Candidatus Nitrosopolaris wilkensis | reverse complement strand
ACTTTCTAGTATCTGATCTCTCCGTCAATGATTTGCGCAAATGAAGTAAATTCGTGATGCTTAGGTTCCTTAGTGTTCAGAATATCCTGAACCTCCAGCCCGAGCATCGTAAGATAATCGCTTATAAATCTGCGATGACAACGCCACGGCAAAGCTTCAGCACACATGATAGCTATAGTATTATGCTTTGCAACTAACAGTATCTCATCAATGCCTTCTTTAAATGATTGAGTTTTCATGTAATTAGCATAAGCTTGGAAGCTCTTGTTTTGCCAATGACTATTGCTATTATGAGCCAGATCAGTTTTCTCTCGTCTTCCACCTAGTTTTTCGATATGAATATATTCAATGTTTTCATGTGGAAGCAACTTTATCACATTTGCTTTGTTAAAATGAGGGTATCTTCTCGATCCAGGAAAACGGCGTACATCTACAACCATTGTTATACAATTTTTAAGGAGAATGGAAACAAAGCCACTCCATGAACGATTGGAATGACCTACTGTAAAGATCTGTTTCATTCTATTCTATCGTTAATTCTTGAATATAACCTGTGAAACTGTCTATACATGAGATTCACCCCTTAACCTCTAGTGGATTCGAACAAGTGTTTGTGAACAAATTTTTAATAGGATGGGCACTCAGAAGGTCTTTAATGCTCAACAGGAGTATCATAATTTCATTTCTTTGTATTTCACTTGTGTTAGCACTTAGGTATGGTAGCAACTCATCCTACGGCCTCCAAACTCAATAGCGCAGGAACGATCTCGTGAAGCATCTTGTAACAATTTAGAGCTGCAGATCTAGACTTCATTAGAATCGAATAATGAGCACGAAATAAGATACAATCCAATTTTCGGTAGGCTACGGGCAGAACTGTTTCTATAGATAAAAATTGAATAGTTATTCGAGATCGTTTTGGCACAACCTGATTCTCTATCTATTATCCTTAGCTCATAAAAAGATGTTTGTGATTCTCGTAATGAACGGACATGAAGACAACTACACTGTCAATCTTTGCTATTGTAGCAGCAGTAAGCCTCGTCTCAGTAAGCAGCTTTGCTGCTCCAGCACTTGGATACAAAAACCACCATCACGATGACTACAAGGATCTAAAACACTTCAATCACTGTGTAAAGAATCATCGCGGAGGAGACATCTCTGGATGCTATTTGCACAGTGTGGAGAGAAATATCTAGAACGAGTTTAGAGAATACAATAAGCAATACACAAACATAATCTATCAATGAATAACTAACCAATGGGACTTCCGTCCATCTATTTTTTGTTATTAATTAGCAATAGTGATTCATGGTATAAGCATAAGATTAAATTATGATATATTATTATCATGATTAATTAGTAGAAAGATTCCTTGAGGACAAGAAAGATTGTAATAACATATCACAACTAGTTGAACCACATAAAATAAAGTTATATTCTTGATAGGTAATCTTTTATTTTAATCCTTATATTCATATTATTCGTAAATGGTATTGATGGTAGTGGTGTTTTGCGGGGAGCATAGGCGCCTATGTTCTTCATAAACACTACTTCTACTAAGCTGTTAGTTAATCGTAAATAACCTAAACATTGCCACAATACAAAATTTTCATATACGGTGAAAAAAACTTCTCGGTGGCGCTTTCGTAAAAGAATTAGCTTCTAGCTGGGGTATTCTGCTTCAAAAGCAGCTGGTGGCAATATAGTAGCAACTTATAGGATATATCTTAGAAGTCTGGAGAGAACAGGGGAGCAAAGATGATGGACTTGCCTTACCATCCATATTCTGATACTAGATTTACCATAAATGAAAAAGGGGCTGATGATATCGAAGAGGAAGGAATTCAAAGAAGAGTGTTAGTAGTAAGAAAGGTAGTAAAACAACAACAACAACAACTGATTAGTTCAGCTTGGTAACTTAGATTATCTCGCACGTCTTGTCAGTTGTCAACTAACGTCATTAAAACAGTAACTACATCTGACTTTGAAATGTGAAGGAAGCAAAATCCTCATCGAAAGAAACGCCGACACGACCATCTAGTAAGACGTGGACACTCTAAAGAAAGATTTACACCATGGTTTAGGAGAATTGGGTTGTATGAGATTTGCTCACTCGTATTCTGGTTGAGATTAAGTTAGAAGAACAATAACAGAACGAATAATTTAGAAAAGTTTATGCTGTACATAGAAAAATTGTTTATGGATTCTCAATATCTGCACTTACCGTCTACCCCTTCCACTCTGTGTAAGTAGCTCCCATATTTTAGCGGTTCAACCTTTTCCTTACAACATGGTTTGCAGCCAAATCCGTTACCACAATATTGTTTGTCGTCTAAATACAATACGCCTTTGACATATGTGCCAAGAAGATTAGGACCTCCACACGTATCCATTCTGTCACAATCTCTTCCAGCTTTCATTGCATCTTCGAGACCAGCTTAAAATCGTTCTTAATCATCTCATATGGTAAATACATTTTACCATGATGTTTGTCTATAATATGTTGTGATAATTTCATTATTTGATCTCCTGAAGTAAATTTCATATTACAATGTCTGCAGATAAACCTGGTCCTTATTTATTTATTTATTGATTTATTTATTATATCCTGACTTGAATATCTATTTTTGATTATCCTTTAGTTAGATTGTCAATTTTGTGGTAAAGAATTGAAACTTATTTTCTAGGGAATATGGGATATGGAACTAACGACCTTATGAATATCCAGATCATGAAGCTACGCTTATGGTGGTTGATAGTTTTCAGGTAATGTAGCGTTCTCGTCTGGTTCATCGCAATGCTGTCTACCTGTATAGGTAAGACTTATTCTACCATTATGATGCTGTGTTATGTAGTCCATACTTGTGAAATAATAAACTACTAAAGGGGCAACTTGGTTTTGAGTCCGACTATTAAGACTTAGGAATTCATTATGGTATAATACTTTTAAGGGAAAGGCAGAATAAAAGGTGTTGTATCCTTTTGCGAGCATTTTGTAGAAGAGCCAGAATGCTGATCATTGCAAGGCTTCTTCTTATCATTACCATTATTATCATCAGCGTATGCTTTCTGTATATTACTAACAGCTGCAAACGTGCCAATCACTAATACTGCCATGATTAGCAATTTCATTATTGGTTCGTTCTCTGTCATCGGCACTATTACAGTTATGAGTATATTTGACTTAGTGCGATTACTACAGTATGTTCTTATAGTATTTTGTATATGTCTATGATCTAGCAGTAGTGAATGATATTACTCAGTATCTTAAACTCTAAGCGCCTCCTTCGTAATAGTTACTTAGAATATATCTCTTTATACCTGATGGTAAGGAAACATTGGCATTATTGCATATCATGTTATCGTCTCGAATTATATTATCATTGGTTTGATAACAACTGTCCAGTACTACTAGGGAATTAATAAATCCTACTACGATTTTCATTGTGACCACGTAAATTTTACACATATTGATTGTTTTATTAAAATTCTTATATGTAATATGTTTGTATATAAAGTAATAACTCCCTAAATGAAATCAAATCTAGTACTTTAAAAAGCTATATCTTCAATTATTGATTGAATTTATATAAATATGTTTTTTAATTATACTGATGAGATAAAGCATCGCATAAATGCTCTTTTAGATAGTAATAGAACTAATGCTGCAATTGTTATTGGAGTTGTTGATCCGAGTAGAACTCAGTTCTATAGCAATGGTAAAATGTCTAAAGCAAACAATTCTACAGTAAACCAAAATACAATCTTTGCTATCGGTTCTAATACTAAGGTATTTACTACAACTCTTTTAGCAGACATGGTACAAGATGGTCTCATCAAATTAAATGATCCAATTGACAAGTATCTTCCTTCTAACGTTAAAGTGGTTCAATACAATGGGCACAAGATTGCCATTGAAGACTTGGCTACCCCTACTTCCGGATTACCGGAATTTCCTTCTAACTATTGTCCAGGTTTCGCAAATGCAAATCCACAAACCCCTGATGAAAAAGTTCAACTCATACTAAACCTGGCGAGTTGTACCAAAAACTATACATTTGATCAATTCTATCAAGGCCTTTCTAACACTACAATTCCAAGAGAGCTAGGTTTGAAATTTGAATATTCGACTTTTGGTTCAGCATTGCTTGGTAATATTTTAACTTCGAAATCAAATATGTCTTCTTATGATGAACTTGTAGCAAAAAGAGTTCTAAATGTATTGGGAATGAATAGTACAGGCATCAATCTTTCAGACGAACAAAAATCTCGTTTAGCAACAGGACATTTACTTGGTCGGGAACTTCCTCTGTTAAATTTCTCAAATCCTATTGTTCCACGAGGTGGACTTTATTCATCTGCTAGTGATATGTTGAAATTTATCTCTGCCAATATCGGATTAATTAAAACCAAGTTAGATAACGCAATGCAAGAATCACATTTAATAAGACATAGCACTGGCCTTTTAATACCAAACAATGTTCATGTATCCGGTAATAATACTGATACCGAACTTTATGTTGGTTTAGGATGGTTCATAACTACCAACCTTGGTAACGAAATCATATGGCATAATGGCTCTACTGGTGGGGGTTACAATGCCTTTATGGCCTTCAATCCCACGCCTGATAGAGGGATCGTAGTATTATGCAGTACTGGTAAATCTGATGCTGATATTACAACTCTTGGATTGAATCAGAAGGGCAAGATCTCGTCTTTGATCTGGAATTTGCTGAGTCAATAAATGAAGTTTGAAATAAATCTTGCAATATTTATTTTCATAATCGAATAATGGTTTTCCGACACCATCTTTTCTCCCCAATGTTAGGTTTTTGTGCGGTTGAATATCATTCATATCCCACCAATTAATCATCCAAGGTTTTAAATATATTTTCTATCCAAATCTGTCCCACAATCATCTAACTCTAGCGATAATAGTAACTAAACTCATAATTGGATGCATGTAGTAGGAGCTGAATACACATAAATGAAGAGTAGTATTACTTTTGACTGCTTTTCAAATAATAAAAATTCGATTCCTATTTATTATTGGTATTATCTTATAGGGTGTCAGGCTTTACTAATGACTTCTCTTAATATATAATATACTTCAAATTGCTTCTTGTCAGATTCATCAGAGATAGGGTTTATAGCAATTCTCTCTTCCGGGTAGGGATGACGAAGACAACCATGCTAGACTCATTTCTTCTCGACCACTATCTTTGTCTCTTTAATTTGCTCCGCTGCAAAAAAAGAACGGAAGCACTCAGATGTGACATCTGTTAGTGGCTCTTGTATTGCCTCCCGAGAATATCTTCAGTCGCGTGTTGAACAGGATTTGCGTTATCACAAAACCAGTTGGTAGGCTTGCAATTACTGCCACTAATAAGGGTATAACACCAAAATTACAATGAACGTAAACCTTGCCTGTGCAGCGTACGTTGGGATATCTTTCCAATTTTTCATAACAGGTCAGGTGACTGGCAGACGAGGTTTAATTTATATGGTTTATTTTTACTTGAGTTATGCCTATAAACCGGACGGTTACGACAGGATGTACGATGAGTTGTCGGCAGTACGTGAGGTCCAACCAGATTAAAAGGTTGAAAGTCTTTTTGAATAGACGGCTGCCAATATCTCCAGGCATTCGCTATGCATTTCGGTTCAATGGATTTCAAAGTTTACTCTACTTTATTTATTGCAGAAATGTTAGAAGACATAACACCGTCTTGGTTCTAGGAAAAACTTATCGCTATTTTGATACTGTTAAGACTTGGTACAATGAGCGAGCCATAGAAATTCCAATTGTAATGGAAATGGTGAGAAAGTATCAAGGTACAAATATTCTCGAGATTGGAAACGTGCTATCAAATCATGTTAGATTTGAACATGATATTTTAGACAAGTATGAAATTGCAAAAGGTATAATAAACGAGGATGTTGTGGATTTTAGGCCAGAGAAGAAATATGATTTAATTGTAAGCATATCTACTCTGGAACATGTCGGGTGGGATGAGAAACCTCGCGATAATATGAAAATACCGCGTGCAATTGAAAATATGAAGGCGTTAATCACGTCGCGAGGTGGTATGATAATAATTACCCTTCCATTGGGATATAATTCTGCTTTGGACGAACTATTGAAAGATGGGATAATACTGTTCTCGAACCAATATCATCTCCTACGAATTTCTAAAGGTAATGAATGGAAAGAGGCCTCATGGGAAGATGTGCAGGTTGCAAAATACAATACACCTTTGCCGTTTGCTAATGGTTTGCTCATTGGCATTATCACAGTCAAACCGTCTATCTAAAATTCCAATGTTCAATGTAACCGAAAGACCACAAGTTGCAATAGAAATAAACAGCCAAAGCTAAGGTTCTTCAGCCATTTGTCGTCAATCCATTTGGATTTAGACTCGGTGGGATCACAAGCTGGGTTATTAGTAGAATCTCTTGCGCCTGCGTCTGATCCGTTTGAGTATCCATCATTGTACCTTTGGGTATCGCTTAGGTGTCTTGCGCATACATTCGGTGCTATTAATATCAGTAGTGGAATAAGTATTCCGCAGCAATTTATTTAGCATCACTATTTTTCTATACTCCTTATCTGTTCCCTAAGTAACAGGTGACCCTGACGCACTGGTTGGTGTACATGGCGGTCCATAATTTACATTTCCAGCGATCTCGGTGGTCATAACGGTAGACATGCTTATTCATCCTACCGACCTGCTTACTATATTATCAATACCCGAAGGCTAGCACGTTTAACATAACAGAAGAGTGGATACGCAAATGTAACTCTATCGGAAGGTTAGGCTTCAACGCCAAGCAAACCAAAAAATAAACGAGGCCTTAGATACCGTAGGAAATTACTACCTCATTGGTTTGGCTAAAAAAACAAAGAACTTTATGATCTTATATCAAAAAGCCATGTGACTAAACAAAATCCTTAGAAACTGCTTTATTTATTAACTTGTTATGGTGATCAACAGACAGTAATAATGTAATTTGAGGAGCGATATTATTTTAGAAGCTAAAGGTGAGTAAAAGCTAAGACCTGGCCTCTATTCCCGTCAGCTCAAATCCAGAAGAGAGACAAATTATCTGTGAAGATGTGTAATGCGAAGGTGGAAATCGAGAAATTTTTGGAAGAGAAATACGGACGCTCTCAGAAAGTAAAAGATTCGTCATCCGTCAACATATATCAATAATGCAACATTTGGAGGATTTGCAACAATAAAATAATCAAGTCACCTTTTAGTTTGTCCGATTACTTCTGATGCTCTTGCCGCTTATGCTGCTCAAGTTCCTGTAGCCAGTTAAATGATCGACCACATGCTTCACACCTGTAGGATGGACTGGAAGTAGAAGACATCTCCAATAGTCCATTTCCCACCGTCTTATTTATAGATTCTAGAACTGTGCGGCGTATACCGTTGTTGTCGCGGTCAATCCATTAGCAGTCATTAATGCCACAATCGTCATGAAGCAGACCGCTAGATACAAAGTCATCCTCTCGTGGTTCATTTATTGTCTTGTTCTATCCTCTTGCACATTGCTATATTAGAGGTGCTTCACAACAATTACTAACAAGATAGAAGAATTTGTTGATATATTCAAACGAGACTATATTCTAGAAAGATTATGATGATAGGAGTGGTTGAATTAATCAATAAAATTGGATCGTTGCCAATAGAGATATCTTTTATCAATTGAGTAAGATAAGTCATATTTAGAATGCAAATATTGATTTTGATGTATATTTGGTTTAAAGATACCTAGCACAAGTTAGAGAATCAACTCCTAGATCTTTTTACTGAAAGTTATCTCTCCCATCCGTAAATGCTGCCATCACGTGGTCGAGATTGATAAGAGAAATATTACAGAAAATACAATAAAAAAGCCTTATAGTATTAATCAACTTAGGCTATGTAGAAACCATCAAT
>QHBN01000165.1 GCA_003176995.1 Candidatus Nitrosopolaris wilkensis | reverse complement strand
ACCTATCTATGTAAGTACTACATGTAACTATATTAGACTCAGTAAAATGACCTTAGAAGTATTCCAAGACAGATCCCGCAGGATAAATACATAGTCTCTTTTTGCTCTCGATTTAATAGTGTTACCACCAATATGTCTGAGTAGTTCCTACATGTTGTCTCATCTTCTCAACTATAAAATTCTTAATATCTGGATGAATCTTGTTACCTTCATTTAGATGCGTTATTTCTAACTCCCATAATCCATCAATAGGTGCATCAGATACACTTCCTCCTCCAAAATACACCATTTGTGATAAATCGTCTTTTGAGTAGATATATTACTCACTCAAAGCGCTTAAGCGAAAGCCCAATTCGAAATAGAAGAAAATAAAAAGGGTGGTAGTGTTGAAAGAAGAGACGGTAGATGAGTCTCCTAAAAGAAAGTCAAGTAATGAAGATACATTACATAACTGGCATAGGAGCATTATTCACAGTAGCAGTCCATATTAAGTTTCGTGTGATAGTGCCGTATGGACAAAGCCTATCATTTCACAATGTTATTATGAACTATCACAATCTACCCTATGTAATACTACTTGAATCCATACTTGTGCTTGTTGCTATACACGGTTTTAATGGTTTGAGAGTTATGCTGCTTGAATTGCGTCAGAACAGAAAATGGGAGAATGCTGTCACTATATTTACGATCGTTGCAATGGTAGGCATAGTTGTATTTGGTACTAGAACTATAATCATTGCTAACGGCTTTGCATTTAGGTAAAAATCAGGTAGTTTGTATCTTTGTCTACAAAGGAGAAGAAGGACATGGATCTACAACTACAAAATAGTTTGCCGCAGGTTGCTAACTGCTGGTGGATTTCAATCCCGACTTTAAGATTAATGACTGCTGGATCTATCGTCAGAGCTACAAGTCCAAATTTGGACTGAACATCTTTTAAGCTTAACTATCAGATTGGTATAGCCATCAATATTTCATTTCCAATATTTTCCTGCAATCTAACATTTAAGGACTTTATACAAGTACTTTGCAGATAATAACTTGGTTTCTGAGAGAGAAATCAGAGAAACTATCATATCATGAGATCAGTTATGTCGTAATGTTCTTTCATAGGGAGCATTTGCGACACTTCACAGATCAGAGTATTGAGCACGAACATCCAGAGTATGAAGACTTCTTGAAGGATAATCATAATCCTACTAAAGAATTAAGAAGAGGTTTACAAAACAAATCGCCTAAAAGCACGAAATACCCAGGGAAATGTTTTATATGAATTAGATTAGCCTTTTGGCTTAGACTTACCTGTGAGGAATAGTTTGTAAACGGATGGATATTTCCCGTTGTTATGCTAATATTGCATTACTTATTTTCTAAGCTGCAAGAATCGAAGACTGACGCCAGCTAGTTGTTAAATAATTTTGGATGATCCTACCTTAGATATCTGCAAGTCTCGTTAAGTGACCGTGCTCCCTTCATATTGGCAGCTTGCAGAAGCTTCTGCTGCGTTATTTTTTTTCCAAATCTATTTGACCATCCAGTTTTAGCCATCGCCAAATCAAGGAATGCCGCTGCGAGCACCTTCGGCCATCTATGATTTATCACTAATGGACGTCTAGTAGCGTCCGTTTAAACATATTCCAGGCCTTATCATAACACTCCCTACTAAGTTTTAATTTATCTGATATATCGATCATGAGTAGTTCGATCTGGTCTACTTTTGTTGTTTCGCTAATATTATTATCAATAGGCAGAGAAGGAAACTTCTTTATTTTAAGATCAAACACTTCGTTCATTAATTTGGCGCATTCTTTGATTTGTTTATGACTGCGGATAATATTCTTGTTGTTTTCGCGAATTCCGATTGGGACGCCATTAAGCTCTCGGTGAATGGCTTGAGATATAATAGGAATGGCCTTCCGTTTAGATCTAAACCCATATCTTCTTTTTGTATACTTCGTGTGTCTTTTACGTAGTTCTGTGCAAGCGATATAGATACATGCACACAAACACTCGATAATGTAGAAGTGTTTTGTTGCTTTGAAATGTAGACCTTGCCTTTGTCTTCGACGAGGAAAGCCATAGTCGTAAGCCTTCTTAAAGAGATAAGCGATTCGTTCACAGATAGAGTCGTTTAGCCCAAGTTTTTCATTTGCGAACTCAAGAAGACGCTCCGCTTTATCAAAACTATTACTTTCTGCTCTGGACTGGGCTTGAGCTCTCTTGTCCCAGAATCTCAGCTTCGTAGTGATTTTTGGCAATCGATTGGGTGATGTATCTATATTAGGTTTGCCGATGGTGGTTTGCGCTTTATTCGATAGAATGCTGATTTCCCAGCTTCTTTGACGACGCTCTTCATCTTCTTCATAATACCCCCCTTTAAGCACGGCGCCGCATCCAGGGCAGATAACCTGATTTATTCTCGAGTCCGCTATTCCTTCAGTTTCTTTGTCGCAGACCCTACAATGAAAGGCCACTATATAGTACATTATACTTTCGAGGGTGCATAAATACCATTATATAATTAGAACATAATGAATAATTTAGACACACAGAATACCAAGAGAAAAACTCTATCGATATCTCAAAAGACATATGACAATTTGGTTCGATACGGAAATTTGAGCGATACGTTTGACTCGACAATAGGCAAGCTATTGAAAAGCGCTAGGATAGTAACACAACAGTCAATCAACAAGAAGCAAAGGAGCTCCAGACAAACATGACTAGCGATGCAGAGGAGGTTCTGCGCAAATAACACAACAACAGGCGAACGACGGGTCAGTAGGCAACGACGTAATGACTACTCTACCACCTTTAGATGATTGTAACGGATGGGCTGATTTATGGCGCTATCAAATCGGCGTTAACGTGATCCCAGCAGATGGCAGAAATAAAACTACATGGGTAAAGTGGGGTCAGTATCAAGACAATCCCGTATCTGAGAAGGTTCATAATCAATGGAAATTAAATAACGACTTTATAAATGGGATGGCTGTCATACTGGGAAAAGTATGGTTTGGTCAACATGCTGGGCTTTATTTTAACGCAATCGATGCCGATAATCAAATAGCCATTGAAGAAATATGCACTAGGGATGGAAAAACGAAATCAATTCAAGAGTTGGCTAATTGGACTTTAATTGAGCAACATCTTGATAACCTGAATAAAATGCACATATACTTTTACTCCAAGACACCATTCCCAAAGAAAAATAGTGACATTGGTCCTACAAACCCGAGGCTAAGTGAGGCATTACTCGAAGGAAAAATTCCAGCTATTGAAGTTAAAGGCTACAAAGGGATTTCGTATTGCACACCTTCACCTAGAAACAACGAAGGATATTATTGGAAAATTATCGGAACACATGAGCCATTCATATTACCAAGTAATGAAAGCTGGATAAATCATATTGATTGTATTTGTAGGAAATATGGCCTAAAGTATATTGAAGCATTACACGGTAATGGGAATTCGCAGATACCTATCAAAGAATTATTCAATCCTGATGCTATAATATTCGAAGGCTATAACCGACACTTGGGATTATTGCGTGTCATGGATTCGCTCATATCCAAACTTGCGGATATAATGCCATTAGAAGAGATAAAGGAAATTGCTAGAAAGCGGAATAACGGGCTTTGTAAGCCACCATTTGACGAAAGGGAATTTGAAAAGCAATGGAAAGATGCTACTAAATTCATTCAAAATTCACGAGAAGCTGAAGATAATCGCTCCAAGAACAAAATCCGAGAACAAAATCCAATTAAAGAAGTATCCGAGGCCATACTGCAGCATAACAGCCTTGTAACTCTTGAAGAGACCGACGAGATATTGAGATACGATAATGGTGTTTACGTTCCTGGTGGCGAGGTTCTAATTAGAAAAGTTGCTGAACGTATGTGCGAATATGATACGAGTAACAGGACTGTTAGCGAGATCCAAGGCCATATAGAGAGGAATACTTATCATAAGCGGTCAGAATTCGACGCAGATGTCAATATTCATAATTTAAAGAATGGACTTTATAATATTGAAAATGGCGAATTCAGGGCACACCAAACAAATCCCAATTCAATCAATAACCTGCCGTATCTTTCTATGAATCAAAAACCTATAGTATATGATCCCAAGGCGAGGCCAAAGCATTTTATTAAATTTCTGAAAGAAGTGTTGTATCCGTCAGACATTCAGACATTGATCGAACTCATGGCGTATACATTTTATCGCGATAATCCCTTTGAGATAATCACTACCATGCCTGGTAGTGGTTCAAATGGTAAGACTGTTGTATTTTCGTTATTGACGGCGGTACATGGCATTGGTAACGTCAGCAATTTATCCTTAAAGACCATAATAGAACGTCCATTTGGGTTGTATGATTTAGTAGGAAAGGATTGTAACTTGGACGCTGAGCTATCAAGTGGCATTATACAAGATCCCGCTATTTTGAAAAAAATTACAGGGAGGCAGCAGACTAGGGTAGAGCAGAAGAATCAAAAAGCATTTGATACTTTTCTACATGCTAAATTATGGAATAGTGCCAACACAATACCACAGACAGGCGATGAAACATCTGCATATTATAGGCGTAACATTGTGGTCAGTTTTCCGAACACCTTTGAGGAGCGAGACTATAGGCCTGGTTGTGATGGATGTAGATGGCAGGAACAAGAAGACAGGGCACAGGGAATATACAAGTTAGATCCTGACCTGATAGACAAACTAACGACACAGGAAGAGCTATCAGGGATCTTCAATCTGTTAATGTATACCCTTAGGCGTATGTTGAAGAATAAGCGGATATTTGTAAACGAGAAGACAATTCAGCAGCGCAGAGATAAGTATGAGATGGCAGCAAATCCAGTAGAATCATTTTGCAGGTTAGCAATTGATAAGGAGTCATTGGAGGACACGGACTGGACCGCCAAGGAAACAGCTTATCGAGCATACCAACGGTTTTCGAAGCACAACAAACTATCTGCTGTGTCGAAGGAAAAGTTTGGGAAGATTATGAAAACCAAATATCAAGAAGCTAGGATAGGTCCAAGGGACGGGACAAGGGTGACAGCTTGGCGGGGTATGAAATTGTTCGATAAGGTATTTGCTGATAGATATATTACTAACACTGATCCAGAACAAGATACTTTAGACGATGCTGGCGCTGCATGGAGTGACTTAGTTTAAGGGTGAATAATCGAGGCCTGGCATGGCTGCTTTTGGGTGTTTTTGGTGCCATTTCACGAGGGAAATGGGGTTATGCTATAGTGTCACCCGTGTCATACCCCATATTCATTTTTCGTGGGTATACAATAGGAGTATATCAATATGTCAGGAACTGAATATATGCCCTGACACATCTGACACGCCTGACACAGACCAAACAAGCGGCAATAGCAATAATACAAAAAATATTTAATTCATTCATTCATAGAAGCGTGAAAAGCCATTGACGCCGCAAGAAGAGGACGAATTGCTCAATTGGATGTTTAACAGACGAAATGAAGGATACTCTCTTTTTAGAAACCTATTTTAAAGAAAACAATTCTCGAAAAGACACGGTACTACCAACGATCTGTTCGAAGATTTACTCCGAGCTACGACAAACTAATGAGATGTTACAAACATTTGGACTGCAGGCCCTAAAGGCCGAACGTGACGTAGATTTAATCAGAAAATCGACAATAAATGCGAATACTGCCTTAGTTTATTTAATCCAAAAGACGAATAATAAGGCCACTCAGGAGATTCGTCACGAAGTGCAGAATCCTGCTACGCGTCTTGCCGATGTTGAAAAACAAACCGCTGACCACAAACCAGTTGTACATGGAATTAAGTCGTGTTTAGAGCAGGCACAGAAAGAACTAAATCAACAAAAAGAAAAGAAAGAGGACCATGATTTCACTTTTCTTCAATAATTCATATCGCATTGTGAAAGGCCATAATACCATAAGATCGGAATCAGGTTGTTAATCTTTCTCTAATAATAATATGTGCTACTGCTGCACTATAGTGAATAGTTCTCTACTAAGGCAATAATTATGATTCATTCTCAACGTAGAGTGCGAGTAAACGAAAATAGTTAATTGACTTCTAGATATGACAGACTTTACGTTTAGAGGATACCTTCGCCAACTAGCAAGCGCTGCAATTTTTACAAGAAATGCTGGAAACAAGATAAAGAGAATTTGTCAGCGATAGAAATAGTATGAAGGGGATATTGCCTTTTTCAATCCAACTCCGGAGTTTATCTTTGCGAATCAATCAATAGAATCATATTTTACGAGGGCTAAGTCAGCTAAATACGTTAATAGATTTCCTAAGGTATTGGAATGCCCTGTAGTGGTATTGCCTTTCTGGAATGGTGAGAATGAAAATGCCGTGAATTTTGACTTTGAATCCAGTGTTTTAGTAATAAGGCAGGCCCCCCTTGGCATCAAGTTTTTCTTCTAAAGCATCTGATAGTGATTTATCTGGATATTCTTGGCGCTCCAACCTGATTCTGGTTCCTTGGTCTTTCATATCTTTACTGTAAACACGAATCAGTGCATGCTTACCAACTTCCCAGGTTACGGAGAACTTTTCACCGGTGTGGATTCATTTTACCGCTTGTCCTAACAAGGATTGGCTGCTAAGTAGAGAGTAGTCGTCGCTCTGTACGTCTAATGATACAAATCTTATCAGACTAGAATTAGGCGAAGAAATAGTAAGATCAAATGGAGCTTTCTGGCCTGGCTGTAGATCCGATGGAGTTGTGTAGGTATGTTCGACGTCAAAAACCTTGTCAGTGACATCAAAAAATATTGCATACGCATCTACAAATGAGGCGGGAGTGTTACCCATATTAGTCACTTCTCCTAGTAAATGATAAGTGCCCCCAGAATCTATGGAGGTCTGACCCATTTACAAGTAAAGTGCTGCTGGCTTTAACGTACCTGCTCTTTCATATGACACAGACAGCTCATAATTGAAGCCATTTTCTAAACCACTTGTCACGATTATATCAAAACCAGATTTATTTCTTGGTCTTAATTGGTCAGGTTGGTTTGCGTATGTTGAACCTGTGCTTATCAACTGATGATTGGCATTGTGGGCGCTATAGGGAATGTAAAGGGATTAATTAGCACACCTACAATATGTATAGTGCCTATAGAATCCCTATAGAGAGATACGTTCTGTGGGGATATGGTCAGAGGAGGATGCGAAGTTTGATTAAATGAATTACTTGTAATATTATTGTGATCTAAGAACGAAGTTTCGCTGAAGAACGAAAACCCCTTTTCAAATGTGAATGCACTTTGTGTTGCTTCAGCTGCTTGGAGACTAATTAGCCTTTCAGTTTGTACGGTAGGCATTGTTTGTGCCATTGCGTGAATTGCAGTCAAAGTCAATATAGCCACGATTACAATTGTTAAAGTCGCTGTTATCACAAAACTCAGTTTCCTGTCACCGGAATCTCTGTTCGGATTTCTTCGTCCATATCTACATGAGTTGTGGAGTAGAATCTTATATTCAATTTGGAAGATTAAGGTGTACAAAGATTACTTGGAATCACACCGTGATTAATTTAATTCTGATCTTTCCTACCCTCCTATTGTATTGGAATAGCGGTCCTGTTGTTCAAATCCGTGCACCTCTTTCTCCACTTCTTTACTTCTTAAAGCAAAATGCGTAATTAAGACTAGAAAATGTCACATATGGTTATATTATCCTCTATCCTTTGAACCCATGGTTCACCAGGTCTGATCTCCTTATTTGATACGAAGACTGAATGCCCCAAGGGCCTATAGGTTTTATGTAAAAAATGGCATAGTCTGCTCCGTCACTTTCAGAAAAGGAAATAAAAATATTCAGGCTAGCCCATAGTTGTTAATTTAATAAAGATTAAAAGTTTAGCTATCAGAGATGAGGTTTCCTTATAATAAAAAACCTGGTCGAGGTAACAAATTGGTTGATGTAAGAGATATGCGTGTAAATACTACGATGACGGCAATACAAATCTCATGTGCCTGATCACAAACTTTCGTGGGAAAGAGAGCCTGAGAAAGATAACCTTTCAGGATATAGCAGAAGCATTTCAATTAGCTGAGAATTTTGTTGAGTCTAATTTTCATGTTGCTATAATCCTTAATCCTGATAATGCTAATGTAATCGTCGAATCAACTGAGCGAGTAGGTGAAACTAGACATGAAAGAAAAATCAAGCAGATATCTCCCGAATATAGAGATGATATTAAAGACGTGCTTCTAGACAAGATTGAGGATATTCTTGACATAGTTATTACAAACCAAAAGGATCTGTTTCAAACACAAATGCAACAAGAAGAACCACCAAAGAGGGATTATCTGAAGCCCAGAAAAAATATTTGGTCAGGATCAAAGAAATGGATAAGAAAACTAGGAGCTTGTAGTTGATTTCATTAGAGAAATTAAAGCTCATTATACAATCGGAAGAATACTTGCTTCTTTTAGTTGCAACGCTGGTAAGTGTATCCACAGTCGAAATAATTAACACGTAACACTTTACGAGCCTTACACGGCAACCAAAAAAATGGCTGGGAGGTGGCCTAAGATCTGAAAAATGGCATTTCCACTTCCCCACCTATTATTCAATCGTGCACCTGAAGGGTATTTGAGGTTTTTATAACATATGATAAGCGTGTGTTTCTGCGATTAGTCCTAGTTTAAGACTGTCTTTTCCTGTGTTTTTTAAGAGCACCATTGTGGCTGTAGATCCTGCCGTCAGGGTTACGAATAGGACTAGCAAGAGTAACAAACTGTGAGCTCCATCTATCTACTAGCATCCATAGAATAATAAATTAATGATTCAGGGAAACCTTATATTTTTTGTTGTATGGACGGAGTATAATGAACCAATTCACACAAAAGATTGCAATCCTGCATTCCAGGAAAGTTTCCACTAGAAAGTTATTTCTTCTATTGATTTGGCCATATTGACATAAGATAATGTACAGTTGACATTATAGAAATATTATCAACATTATTTACAATTAGTCAATAAAAATATCAGATTTGGGTCAAACGTGCTAGTATTGTTGATATTTTTCCTTCCGTTGATGTACAACTAACTTCCCGTCACACGACTTGTCGATTCTCTTAACTTCCTTATGTACCTGAAGAGTGGATCAAAGCATTCTAGAGATTGTTTTCCACGGTGCGAAAATATATATATCAACACAAGAAAGCAGATCTATTTATGATAAATTTCTGTCCTGACAGTTCTTTAACCGTGAATTTCAAGTCATGTTAGCTCAGTGCCCTGTCAAAAAGTACAATGAACAATTGCTTCTTGTTGAAAGAGGAATGAATGACTGCAAATGAGAGTTTCATATAACGTATGCATTACTGCGGTAATAGCAGCATTTATCCTTGTCACGGGGTTAATAGTATTGCCTAGTGGTAACAGTAATAATAATAATCTATTAATGCTCGAAAGGTCAAATCAAATAGCACATGCTACTACTGTTGGTATGTACAATTACACTGGAGTAGACCCGATAGTCCGGGCCTTCATAGAGAAAGTGAACACACAGCCACCGTTGAACACATTAACTCCACAAAAGGCTCGTGATGTATTATCTGGACTTCAGGCTAGTTATCCTGTCCAAAAACTTCCTGCTGATATTGAGAACCGTACCATACCTGGTGGCCTTAATGCCAAAGAGATATCTCTCACGATAGTTCGACCTCCAAATAGCAGCAATGAAACTCTACCTGTTGTAATGTACTTCCATGGCGGCGGATGGGTTCTTGGTGGGTTTAATACTCACGATAGATTGGTAAGAGAGCTTGCTAACAAGGCAAATGTGGCCGTTGTCTTTGTCAACTACGCTCCCTCTCCAGAGTCCAAATATCCTGTTGCTCTCGAGCAGGCCTACGCTGCAACAAAATGGGTTGCACAGAATGGTCAAACCATTCATGTAAACTCTTCTCGTCTAGCAGTCGTTGGAGACAGCGTAGGTGGTAACATGGCTGCTGCTGTTACTTTACTTGCCAAAGAGCGAGGTGGACCCAAAATCACAGTCCAAGTGCTCTTCTATCCAGTTACTAACGCTAATTTCAATTCCACATCATATCTCACATACCAGAAAGGCTACTATCTCACTCGCGACTTAATGAAATGGTTTTGGGATAACTATGCTCCCGATAAGACAATTCGAAATGAACCAATCGTCTCTCCGCTGCAGGCTTCAATTGAGCAACTTAGAGGATTACCGCCTGCACTTATCATCAACGGTGAGTTCGATGTACTTCGCTCTGAGGGTGAGGCATACGCTCACAAGCTTATTCAGGCAGGCGTACCAGTTACTGCAACCGTATATCTTGGTACCACCCACGACTTTGTAATGCTGAATGTGCTTGCAGATACTCCGGCTGCAGTTGGAGCTATCAGCCAAGCTTCTGATATTCTGAAAAAGGTATTATCAAACCAATAATGACGTGCGAAATTTAGTGCAACTATTGCGTACCCTCGTGCATCACTTTGGCCAAATCGAATAAACATACATGATCATTAACTCCATGAAGAATCAGTGTAGGCGTTTGAATGGTACCCAAATACCCAAATCCTTACGTAGATCTGCATCTCGGAGTTCAATTGCAGATTTGAACCCCACTTCCTATTTCCTTTGTAAGTCATATCTTTTTTGATCCTGAAAGAGAGTGCCAAGTCGACGGAACATTATTTTGCCACCTGACTTCAGACCTCATTGCACTAGTCAATTGTTTACTGTTAGTTTTTACAATAGGAAAAGAAGATAGGAATTCTGGGCAATAATATTAATTATTTGAGGCATAAACGCTCTCCATATCACATGACACTACAAGGGGGACAAAACCAACCCATGTTCTATGTGATGACCACGTGGCAGAAGACGCTAGTACCGTCCCAAAGTAAGTTTTCTCGAGTCATCTTAGGATCCCATTCTTTTGTCTGTCATTGCTTAGCTCCTTTCTTACAGTACTCAATCCAGCTCCTACCCTTAGGTTTGGTTGGCTCATGCATTGTATCGACTAGATATGCCAGGAAATCACCATAAACAAATTTGATATCAGGACGAATTCCATTCCATCTTCGCAGTATCTAACTTCGGTGCCTGTCTTCGAATTAATAGACCCTGCAACTCGTAGAAGACAGTTGTTCACTGATACAGGGTTTGGTACCGCCAATAATAAACACGACATATTAGAACCTCTATTGGACAGATTTGAAACTTATTTTACAGAATACACAGATGACGAGTTTAGAGAAATTGCAGTGAACAGACTAAGGAATAGAAAATGAGGAACTCGCAAACGCAGTGCTAAGAGGTCTTGGAAGAAAATCACTTCGAGACTATCAGAATTGCCAGAAAATCAAAGACTATTCAAGATGTGAACGAGACAGTAGACCCTTAAAAAATACGATCTAAAATGAACAATAGGCCGATCTCATTCGTACAATTCTCCACGGTTTGTCGAAATTTATGTAAAAGACTATTTTCTAAGATTACCGTTGGTAACAGTCATTATCAAGCTGATAATGCAGGAAACGACTTGTATCAGGAGTAACAGAGAAAACAACACAAGTAACAAGAATAACAAGAGGGTAACAGGAGGAACAATGAAAAGACTCCCGGTTATTCTTCTATTACTCTCAGTGACATCTCTTCTGTCGTAAAGAGACATACAGGAAAGGCGGTACAAATCCAAGCAAACGGAGAACAGCAGCAACAGCAACAGCAAAAAACAAGTGATACCCAGGCATTTACACTCTTTGAAGTAGCTCGCACTCCTATCCAGGTCGCTATTGAATTGGACATTAAATCAGAGGATGTAACTAGGCTATTCAAGGAATGGTGCAGGTTGAAGGGTTTACACGACTTGATACAACTCCATGAAGAATTAGGGAACGGGAGTTTAACCAGAGGAAAAACTCCGGTTGGAGAGAACAAAAAATGGTAGGATCACTTCAACTTAAGACTGACATAAAAAAGAAGAGAGAAACTTCATTTATGCAATATTTGTTATGATACAGTAACACCAGACGATCTTAACTATAGATCCAAGTACAGGTAAAATATTTGACGCTGTTACAAGTCGATCAATGACAATATCAAAGTATCGGCCACAGAGGGTTCGGATTGAGTACGCATCCGTCAAAAGATACGTCAAATGCATATTAAACTGATACCGGCCCCCCTCATTGAGTATATTTGCCGTCACGCCATATGCTTGACGAGCATTTGACGAAGCATAATAATCCACTATAACGATTTACTAGTACATTATATGCAGGCAGCGACCGATGTAGAAATCAAAGAGCGCGTGATCAAACAAAGGTTGTCTGGTCTGGTGATACTCGAGACAAAATAGCAACCGATAATGGTGTTGGAGAGGGTACTGTAACCAACATTATCAATGAATGGAAAAAAGGAGGGCTTGGCGGTTCAGAGTACGAGTCAATCCGTGAATTAGCAGTATGTTCACAAAAACAAGGGGTGAGTCTAGTCGGATTAGCTTCTCGTGTCAGACTTCATAATTTATTGAAAAATTAGGCACGAATGAAGACGAAACAGAATCATTCATAGCCAATATGCATGCTAACATTGGTTTATCTCCAGAAAACATTGTAGAGCTTACAAATCAATTATTTGACATATCCAAATCGGAGTCTATTTATATTGATATGTGCGTATAAAAATATGCAAAGAACACTTACTACAGCGAAAAAGACTACCCGATTAATGGCAACTAAAAAAGAACACCCCGAAAAATATGGCTGGTGGATAAGTGAACTAAATTCATTGGGCGTTAACACCGAGGCTCTAGGAAGTGGTGGCGTACAAGCAATTGAGAATCTTTCTGATGATGTAAAACAAAGCTTCATTTACGAGTACAAAACCAGTTACGGTGAAAAATAATGGTCGTAGTATGACGATTTGAACATACAGGAATGTAATGAACACATTATTTGCCTCAAATCTAAATACTGTTGCTAATGAGGTGTACGCGGTGAGTTTTGGCGCGTTTTCCCACTATACATCTTTCCGGGAAAATATTTAAGGATAATTTAACTCAAGATGTGACTTAATAGTATAATTTATTGATACTACTAGTAGTAATGCGTATACGGGCATCACCTTTCGCGGGACTCTCAGGATATCTACAAGTTCTCCATATTTTACACATGAAAGGATTAAAGAGCGGGTCTACGCATTATAGATAATGGAGAAAATGACGTATAATAGCCTAGCCGTGGCTATAGCCGTAGCTACTGGTATTATGTTAGCAACTTCAGGTTCTGCTTCCTCGGTACTGGCTCAACAATATACTGCACCCGCTCAAGGAAATTCAAATGCCACTACAAATAATTTTAGTAGCTCTTCAAACACTACAAAATTATCTAACCCTAATTCAGCACCAGTATCAAAGATTTCTGATAAAGGTATTTACAACGTACAGTTGAAATGGAGCTCGTCTTCACCTAATCAATCACCAGGCAGCCTGCCAAAGCAAGGATTTACGCTAGAATTATTATTTCAGAATGCAAGCTCTCCTGTCGGTACTGGGGGCTACCCACAACGAGTACTGCCTGTGGATAGTTTTAATATGACACTTTATGGTAATAATGGAAAGGTTCTCTGGAGCAAGACAAACGAACCAGCGACTGCCGGTAAAGCAGTTGAAAATGTCAATTTCACTAAGGGCTATGGTGGAGATATCACTATTTTGATAAATGCTATCAAGTCTAGTGGTATCAAGGGAACAGATTCAGCGAAATTTACAGAAAAGTTGGGATAGTGAATTACACGTGCATCTGATCTAAGGCAGCATTACAATCATGGCAAAACATCACTAGACGGTTTTGTATCGCATACACTTAGTAATTGTATAGATAGCTAGCTAGCTATCGATACCACACTAAATAAATATAAAGAGTCGTAGTTATTATTATTCTTCTTTTGCTTCTGTCTTTGTTTCGTATTTCTCTTCGATTATATTACCCTTATCGTCTCTCTTTATCTGCTTCTTTTCCTTAGTTTCTATTTTTTCGTCTGAAGTCATATTTACTTATCTTCTAGTCATAGTACACACAATTATATATATGGTTAGAATTTCCTCGGCTGTGTAGAAACCATCAATGTTACGATAAGATTAGTTAATCTATGCATATTGTAGGCTATACANCTAAGAGATANCTCTCTGTTCTGTGTTCTTACCAATCTTGATGTAATGTGCTCTCCAAATAGTCGTTTTATCACTGAAAGTATGGTTTCATCCTTATTTCGTTGACTGTACAACAATTTGGAATATCCACGCTTCATTTGTTTCCTGTATCTCCCATGTGTCTTCCATATTGGTACATGTCTGTATCTGGCAGGTATCACACTAAAAGCATGTAGCTGTTCTCTAACCAGAACGTGATTATCTTCACTATCATATCCCTTATCACCTGTAACTACAGATAATGGCAAGATTTC
>QHBN01000164.1 GCA_003176995.1 Candidatus Nitrosopolaris wilkensis | reverse complement strand
AGCAATAATAATGTGGTTTGCTTCTTCGGTCATGCTATATTATTAAGATAAAGGATGTTATTTTGTATTTGTATGTGAAATGATTATAGGCTGCGAGTTAATACACTACCGTTTTTTGGTAGATTTGTTCTCTATTTGACCGGAACATTCTACTAACTTTGTTTGTATTCATAACCGAAAGGGAAGCCATCTTAAATGAAACCATCACGTTATACGAATAGAAGGTAAAAAAACAAGACAGGTAGAGAATGGCATGGTAAAAAACAAGAAAGAAAATGAGAAATACAATGCTAAGAATACGCCGAAAATAGAGAAACTGATCTCAGCCAGCCTAATCCTGGCTTTCACAGTATTCATCATTAGCAGTGCCTCAGCAGCGACACATGTTTTTGCGGTAAGTCAGACAAGTACAACCTTACCAACTTGCACCGATCCCACAGGTCAAAACCTACCATGTATGATGGTCATATCGACACTACCTGCACCTGCAAACGCAGTCCAGTGTCAAGAGAGTTCAGGCCAGAAATTATCGTGTTCCTATGCCACCCAAAATCTAAGCAATGGTCAACAAGTCGTTGTTATCACAGTGTATGTACCGGCCAATTTTGTGTTCAGCAATCCGACTGTGATAAAGGTCGTGGTGCATGAGACGACTAGTACGACCGGCGGAGGCGGCGGTGATGGCCAGAACTTATCCCACAAATTAGGTGGTTGCAATTTGTGGTTGAAATCGGGGTTGCAAAAGATCCTATTGTTAGAGGAAATATTCAAACTATCACCGTTTCGGTAGCAGATAGCAAAAAAACAAGTATGAAGATTGCTGGTACGAATGTCAATGGAAAAGTAACCTACGTAACCGGTCATCAAGAACCTCTCACAGGTGTTACGAATGGCCAGGGCATATATTCACACCAGTGGAGAATAAGTGGAGATTCCACGCCGGGGAAATTTAAGGTAGAAGTACAAGCATCTGCAGATGGTAAGTCGGGATCTGCAACGACAACATTTATCGTAATACCAAAAACCAACATGACAACAACACCAATCAACATGACCAAAAATAACATGACAATTCCAGCATCAGGCGGAAAGGGAACAGGACCATCATGTACTAACAACTGCACTATGGGGACGCCACCACCACTAACCGTAGATTGCAATGCAAATCCCTCAGATCCGTCATGCACGAAGCAACCACAAAAGCCATCGACACAAACATGCCCTGACGGATCGACGAATCCTACAACAGACAAATGTCCAACAACATCAACGCCATCGAATGCGTTAAACCCTTCAAGTGGTCCATCTAGTCCAAGTGGCAGCGGCAGTCCGTCCACACCATCAGGCGGCAGCGGTAGTTCAGGCGGCCAAGGACCATGACTAAACTAGATTAGTTGTCGGAAATTAGTTGAACGAGACATGGATTATACTTCAAAAATCGAGGGTAACCAATGAAAAAGGGAACGAATCGTACTCAGACCTCTAATATTATATCGGACAGCCGGTATCAGAGATTGCAATCTATCGCACGCCATACTGTAATGAATATTAAGACAGACCTTCGGTGTTGTATCAAGTAGTCCCTCGTTACGTGGTGGGATAAAAAGACTGGAAATTGGGAAACGATGTTTGCAAAAAGTATTGATGCAGGTGCTAATCTCTCCGGTGCTAACCTTACAAATGTTGAGATCAGCGAAGACACCAATTTCACAGATACTATTCTTCCAGATGCTTTTCCATTAACTAAAATAAAGCACTCTTCCGGAATAGATTCAACTAATCAGATAGAAAATAATGAACCGTTCTTTACATCTACAAAATCAATTCATAGGATAACAAAGTATACCTCTGACGGAAAGCTTTCCTTTGGACATCGTAGAAGACTGGCAAGGGCTATTTATGAAAGCTGTAATACTCTACTGCCAGAGAAATCCCAAGCGTACATGCCTCCAATAATAGACTTTAAAAATCCTAATGTCTTTTTAGTTCATTGTCAGGAGTATCTTTTTTTTAATGAGAAGTGATTTCAGAAGTTTTGTTGATTAGGATTCTTCCTAATCCAAGGAGGTTTAGTTCGACATAACTAACTATCTCACTATAATAACGCTGGACACGTAAAGATCATAGAGTCCCCCATAATCTTACTTGTTTACAACGTCAACTCTATGGGGGCTCGGATCAGCAGAATTATGTTTCGTTAAATATTTAAAGATAATTTAACTCAGGCTATGTAGAAACCATCAATG
>QHBN01000163.1 GCA_003176995.1 Candidatus Nitrosopolaris wilkensis | reverse complement strand
AGTTCCGATCGAGAGAATTGCTCATTAAAGTTACCCAGATCTGCCGTGAACGTCCTTAATGCTGTATATGAATAGTTTTTTATGTAGGCAGGTAGCCGTCAAAAAACATACATTGACTCAGGCACCCTTAATGCCCTGCGCCACAAGTACTGAATAGCACCCAAGGCCACAGTCTTCACATATGGGCTTTAACGCGTCACCGTCTGCACTACCTATGCAACACGGCTGCTTCACCTTTCCCATGTGATCTAACGAGAGTATGGCCCAGGAAGGACACTGTACAGGTGTAGTACCCACCCCTCCCCAGTTACCTTTCATCAATGATAGTTGCTTGACACCATTGACCACGAAGCCAGGATATTTCTCTTTTAGCGCAATAAGTTTGTCGACCACTTGGCTACGTTTCTCTCCAAATGGCAGCCACAAAGGGTCACCTTTAATAAATGGAGTATGAAATTGAAATCCTATCTTATTCACTTTTCCTATCCACTCTTGTACCAGATCCTCAACAGCGAAGTAATTTACTGAATTAATTGTCATCGTGATCCATATGTCTTTCCAGATGGGTTTTCCTCCTCGGTGATCAGGACTTCCTGCGATATAATCCAAAATATTCTGTTTAGTTTTCGAATAGGAACCTTCTCCTCTAATACTATCATGTACTTTCTCTGTCCCATCCAAAGATATCCAATAAAAGTACAGATTTTCAAATCTCTTTAGAGGGTATGTTCCATTGGTGACTACACAAACGCGTTTAGGCATTTCCTCGCAGAAAACTTGAATAACGTCAGGACGCAGAGTCGGTTCACCCCCGACTAGCGTCACAACAAAGAGGTGATGCTTTTTGAAAGTATTCTTAATTATTTCTCTCCATTCTTCTGGGCTCAAATCATTGTTGTTATTCTTCCTATTCAACCACCAATAACAATGGGTACAATGCAGATTGCACACATTAATGATGTCTACAGAGCCGTACATCGGAGGTTTTGCATGAAAAAGTTTGATGCTAGCATACTTCGTAAATATACTAATATAGAAGGGCATTTCGCGAAGAAGATCAGTTAGACCACGACCATAGATTAGATCTACCACACAATGGAATAATAGGACAAGTAAATAAGTTTACAGGAGATTATATTCCTCTTCTCCGTTCTTAAGTTGATCATTTAAAAGTGAATTTGGCTAGTCTGTATATTGTCTTTACTGCGCCTATACCTAATCTAACAGCTAGTGATTGACTTGCAAGAGGGATCAGCATCCTATTCGCAATATCCCTACATAACAATAGAACCCGACTCCATGGATTCATGATAGTGGCGCTGTTAGCTTCCAACGCAAGAAGTCCGTCAATCGTAGTCGAGAAGTACTCAGAGTAAAACAGCATCCGCCTCTCTCGTGTCCTTTCAACAAATCCTTTTAACATTAAACCCGTTATTACCTGGGAAATGATTGAAACATTGACACTTAATTGTCTAGCGATCTTCTTCTCGGTCTTCGAGTTGACCTTTATTGATTTTAATACTTGATATTCTAATCTCAGCAATAGCCAGCTCTGGTCGTCGATCTCGATGTTGCTCAACGGCACAAGTGCATGGTTCAATAGTATTATTTAATTTATCCGTTTGTTGATTTCGGTGAAATTACTGGTCTAGTCCCACTCATGTTCGTTGTATAATTGTGCATGTCAGGCCACAATACCTATGGAGTTCAAATCTAAACGTTGACCCTTTAAGAACCAAATGATTCAGATATAAACTAACCCGACATTCCGGCCTTTTGGATCAATAATATCAGTTTTTATCTAGATGGCATCTGAATTTTTTTACCATTGTATCAGCATGGCTGACAAAAAAATGGCCAATAAACAATCTTTCGCCAAATTCGGCCTTCATGCTTAAGTACGATTATTTACTGGACAGTTTTGTATGACGTCTATAAAACTAGCAGTGGTTTCTAACATTGTATTGGATTCGATTCGAGACACGGAAGGGATTGTGACTGAAAGCCTTGGAGGTCCCGCAGGCTACTGCGGTCTGACTGCTAGACGCTTCAGTTTCGATGTTAGTCTGGCTACAAAAATAGGAACAGATTTCCCACCAGCATACAAGCGCTTCCTGCTAGCTGAAGGTATTCTGCTAACGGACTACCAATTGAGCCATGATCGCGACACGACAAGATTCCGACTCACATCAAATAGGGATAATAATAACATAAGGAGTTTGTTTTTGTCTTCAAAATGCGCACAGATCACCATAGATGATATAGAAAAAATAGAGACGGATTGCTGGCTCGTAAGTCCCGTGATCGATGAAGTGCCTGAAGATGTGCTCAGAGCGATAATTATACACGGAGGCAGAAGCGGGTTCGTTATGGTCGACCCACAAGGTTATACTAGAATTGTTAATTCATCAGGAGAAATCACATCAGTCAATAAATTATCTTTGAACCTATCAGGGGTGAGTGCAATAAAAGCTGACAAAACAGAGCTAGCACTCCTGACGGGTGGTCTCGAAGGACTTCCAGCAATGCAGCATCTACAATCCAGAACTGGGATAAAGTTTGTCATATCAACAGAATATCGTATTATCCATTTGTTATATAACGGGATGCACTATTGGATACAACTCAAAGATATTGAATCGCCAGATTCCACTGGCGTTGGTGATATTCTGTGTTCAGCATTTTGTTGCGCTTACATAAAGGAGAACGATCCGTTGTGGGCTTTTTCCTTTGGGGCAGGGGCAGTGCGGGCTGCTCTTGAAACAAGGAAGATCGGATTGGATAAGATTCCCTCGAAATCAAAGATCGAACAAAGTGCTTCCTATTACTACAATACTATCTCGTTCCGGAGGGGGTAAGTTATTAACTTTAAATTAAATTAGGTCAAGTGAGTACCTAAAGGCCGTAGCATGAAAATCGCTATCTCAGCAGCAGATTCTAGAGATAACGCCTTACTATCTCAGATGAAAACGACACTAGAATCGCTAAATATTAACACAGAGCTAATGAGAGATTCCAACCACAAACTAGCGAACGAGGTCGATCTCGTGTTAGCGGCTGGGGGGGATAGAGGTATTCTTGATTACTTTCACAAAGTCGTAACTGATTCAGCACCAGTATTGGGAGTATATGAATCAGACTCGACTGGATTTCTCGCACAGTTAGATGTTAGAGATTTGGAATCCGCCGCATCGAGACTAAAGAAGGGTGACTACGAAATTGACGAAGTACTTCGGATAGCGGTTAAAGTTGATGGCAGGGAGGTTGAACCTGTTCTAAATGACGTGGCAGTATTTTCTAGTAAAAGCGCAATACTCATGGAACACGTTCTTAGAATAGATAACAAAGATGTGTGGCATGACAATAGTGATGGCGTAATTATAGCTACCCCCACCGGCTCAACAGCGTACTCTATGTCTGCAGGTGGGCCTATGGTCCTTCAGAGGTCGCGCGTATTCATTGTAGTATCAGTAAATTCAGTGGATAACACCCGCCGTCCTCTGGTTGTTCCAAACGAGACCGTATTGAAGATTTCTAATATTATGAGCAGATATCACTGCGAAGTTGTGCTTGATGGCGGTTCCAGATTTGCTATCCGTAGAGAACTTGAGTGCCAAAAGCACCAATTTCCTGCTAGATTTGTCAGACTAATGGCTGATTCTGCAGCAATATCACTTATTACAAAGAAAGTCAAATTGGCAGAGGACTTGTTGAGTATGCCACCTAGTGCGAAACTTATTCTGAAAACTCTAGAATATGAGGGTGCGCTAAGTCAGAGGGACTTGACTACCAGAACCCTGCTCCCGGAAAGAACTGTGAGACTTTCTCTCAGCCATCTGCTTGGCCGGGGATACGTGAAGAGAAAAACTTCTCTACGGGACGCACGACAAAAAATTTATGAGCTCAGGATCTGATGATGCCGACTTCAGCGGTCGACGAGGCAGCGGAAGCCCTCACGAATGCGTCAAAAGCTTGCTCTGGATTTCCGGGCCTGCTATTAAATTCCGAATGATACTGCACCGCATAGTAGAATTTGTGCTCGGGGATCTCTAGAATTTCCATCCTTTGGCCGTAGTCGGAATGACCCGAGAATACTATTCCACGCTTTTCCAGTAACTCGCGGTAATTCTTATTAAATTCATATCTATGCCTGTGTCTTCTGTATATTGTATCGGTTTTATAGATCCTTTCTGCATTTGTATTTGAATGAATGGTTATTTCGTGACTGCCCAGCCGCATCGATCCACCTGCGTCATGAGCTGTTTTTTGTTCAGGCATGAACTCGACAACCGGGTCTTTCGTACTGGGATCTAGTTCCGTAGAATTGGCTTCTTCTAGACCGCATGCGTATCTTCCAAACCCCACTATAGCCAGCTGAAATCCAAAACAAATCCCCAGGTACGGAATATTCTGTACTCGAGCAAAATTTGATGCCCTAATTATACCCTCGCTTCCCCTCTTCCCAAATCCCCCAGGAATTAATATACCATCAAATCCCTTAAGATAAAACAGGTTGTTGGTGTTGTTGTTCATGTTTTTGACGTTATTGCGGTCTTTATCATTGGGATGATTACTCGGACCGTTTTCAAATTTTTCTGATTCGATCCACTCTATGTCAACCTTTTTACCTATGTGCGCTGCAGCATGTGATAGAGCATGGTAGACGCTGACGTAGCTATCCGGTAGTGTGGCATATTTTCCTACAACTGCAATTTTCACTAAGCATGTAGAAGCATAGAAAGATTTTGCAATGGATCTCCAGTCTCCCCATTTAGGAGAACACTTTCTTAACAATAATTTCTTGCCAATAACTTTGATCATGCCTTGGCTCGCCAAAACCTCCGGAACCTTGTAGACTGATGGAGCATCATGACAGGAAATGACGCAGTCCTCGTTTACGCTAGCAAACAGTGATATCTTGTGTCTTGCTTCCGCTGTGAGTGGGGTCTTGCATCTAATAGCCAGAATGTCAGGTTGAATTCCGATTCTTCGCAGCTCCTGCACGCTATGCTGAGTTGGCTTAGTCTTTTGTTCGCCCACAACGTCAAGTACTGGTGCAAGCGTCACATGTATGAATAAGGTATTAGACTCTCCATCTTCTAACTCCATTTGCCGTAGCGCTTCAAGAAAAGGGAGACTTTCTATATCACCCACCGTACCTCCGCATTCCACTACTGTCACATCCAATTCTTCCTTCGCAGCAATTTTTCGTAACTGGCCTTTTATGGCATCAGTAACATGCGGGATAATCTGAACGCATTGGCCGAGGTATCTACCTTCTCTTTCAGCCTGAATTACGCCTGAATATACCCTTCCCGTTGTGAGGCTGTGTTCTCTTGTCAGGGCAAGATCGAGAAAGCGTTCATAATTGCCCACGTCCATATCGCACTCTCCACCGTCATCGGTTACAAAAACCTCGCCATGTGCAATTGGATTCATCGTCCCTGCATCATAGTTAACATACGGATCGATTTTTACACAAGAAACCCTGAAACCCGCTAGCTGTAATAATTTTGCGGTCGATGAAGTTACAACGCCTTTGCCCAGGCCTGACATGACACCGCCAGTAATGAAGATAAACTTCCGCTTGATACTACTATTCTTAACGGCGCTACTAGTGTTATTAATACTAGTAGCACTAACCTCATTACTACCATTATCACCACTTAGACTACGATTTCTCCCCTTCGACTGCACATTAGATTTTGTAGAATCACCTTTTTATTCTTTCTTTAAAAAGAATTTTGGTGATTCATCCTTTATTGATGGAAGAATGACCGAGACGCTAGAGGGTGGATGAGTTTCTCTGTTCCTAAGGCGGAAGAGGCAATTCGGGCTCCCACCCGAGAAGTAGGAAAAGCAATCATAGTATTGGTTGTTAGTCTTGTTATTTTTTTCTTACTCTTCTGAGTTCTTTTTAGCTTTCAGGCTGACCGATATACCCGACAGCTCTAAAGAATGATGTCAAGTGGTTCACGTACTCGTTTTCCCTATTTGCACTATACATGGCATTTGCGAGCTTAGTTTCCCTTACCCAACCAATTTTAATGAGATCACTTAGATTTCGTTTGATATCCTCTCGCTTCAAGTTTGTTCTTTTATGGAGTGCATATATGGTTGCCATCTTCTCGGCCTCTGATAAGGCTCTTATTATCTTTATCTTGCCTATGCTGCCGAGTCCGATCTCTATAATTTCCTTGCTACTCATTCCACACGGTCGCCATTTTCACCAATACCATCGCTCCGACTCCGGTGATCGTTCCTCCGATTGATCTGTCTTTGTAACATGGGTTCAAGCTCATTTAGAGATTTTACGTGCATTCCGATCTCTTTTAATGACTTTATTTCGATAATATTTTTGGCATGCAGATCATCAAGATGATCCTCGACATCCAATTTTTTTATCTTAAATTCTTCAGCAAGCTCGGAAGCAAAGAGACGAATTTCTTTGAGATCAACATACTGCCTTTTCTTTGTTCGAAGTGCCCTTATTAGCGCGAGCAGCGTGAGTATTTGATTCTTCGGTAGCTCTTCGATATCTGGGGTCGTTATGGAGGGATGAATTTGGCCATGAACCTTTCGGATGTGATCGACAAGGACCCTGCCTGTTCCTCGAGATTCTGCAAGATTTCCCGCGTATAGCAGAAGGTCTAATGCAAACCGTATATCGCCATTGACAGAGGGAGAAGTTGTAAACTTTGATACTTCGTCTATGATATCAGATCCTATAGCGTTTGCATTAAATGCTTCGGAGCATCTGCTAACTAATATGTCACTTACCTGCTTGATAGAATACGTCGTAAATTCCATTGGGACTCTGCCCAGCGTGCTCAATTCGGCGCTGTCAAGTTTGCTATAGAAATCTGTGCTTCTTGCAATAAATATAACTCCCTTCACGTTGCATGGTTTGTCAGGGTCAAATTCATTAAGGCGAGTTAGATCGTAAATGATCCCGCCGCTATCTTTGCTAATTTTAACAAGATAATCAATTTCATCCAAAATGATAATCACATATATCTTGTTTTCGCGCAAGTACCTCAATAAGTATCTTAACATTTCTTCAGCACTCATACCCTGAGCAGGTAACTCAGGCGCTACTCTTTCTAATAAGAGCCGGTAGATCGTATATTTGTTGCCACCCTGCAACTTTAGGTTCACGTAACCGGTTACGAGCTTGAGCCTATTCTTCCTGAATTCTTCCTCAAATAATTTCGAGAATTTGAGAACAGTAGAGGTCTTCCCTATACCCGCGGGACCGATAATTTGTAATACTGTTAAGGGGAATTCGTCAGGCTTAGAATAAGATCCTTTTAGAGCATATTGAATTTGTTCGATCTGGGTTTCTCTGTGTGGGAGTTCAGCCGGTACGTATCTTGGAGACAATTTTGATCTGTCGCGAAATATTGGGCTGCTGAACTCCATTGCTAATATGGATAAAGATCTATTCAAGATATATATTATATTATATTAAGTATTTTTCAGATTAAAATTAATGAATTCTTTTCCGTGATTCATGCATGTTCCCGAGTCTGCGTATAGTCTAAATGTGTATTTTTTTATTACTAAGGGTGTATTTGTCGATATACTTGAGCTCGAGGAAAATTTGATTATGCTAGTGTCATTGGACTGAGCGAGCGGAGTGGTTGTTGTGAGGCCAGTGGAATGTTAATATGAAGTCATCTAATAGCTGAATATTATAATTTAGTATATGAGCAGATTCCTGAAAACAGAAAACTACCTAAATAAGTTAGCTGAAAATTCTTACAAAGCTATAGATGAAGGTGTTTATAGCAATGCAAAATATGATTATTGCGGCCATGAGCCGATAAGTATGAGGAAATCAATTCTGTCGTGCCCACATGCTCCGCTAATAACAGAGATAAAATTTGCGTCTCCTTCTAAAGGAAGGATTGTTGCTGAAAGCAATGAAGCAACCTCCAGCCCGATGGACATAGCAACCAATATGGTGGGGTCAGGCGCGGTTGGATTATCCATAGTAACCCAACCTAATTTGTTTAGAGGATCTCCGGAATACCTAAGCATGATTCGCAAGACAGTCCCTGTTCCCCTGATTATGAAAGACATAATTGTCAGCGACATTCAAATCGATTCTGCTAAACGAATGGGAGCGGATTGCATATTGCTGATTAAATCAATATTCGATAGCAACCTAACTGAAGGAAGTATAGAGAAACTTGCTGATTATGCAAATAAAAAGGGGGTGCAGGTTGTTTTCGAGGTACATAATGAACAGGAATTTAGAGAAGTATTGAAATCATTAATAGATCCAAGACAAAATTTGATTGGTATCAATAATAGAGATTTGAACGACTTAAATGTGGATATTGCCACTACCATGAATTTGCTCAAGAAAGTCGATAAGCGAGGACACACCATAATCAGTGAGAGTGGTATAGGCAAAGCGGAAGAAATTCAACAATTGAAAAGGGCAGGAGCTGACGCATTCTTGATAGGAACAAGTATAATGGAATCGAGTGACATAGCATCTAAAGTCGCCGAACTATATCTTTCTGTTTGATAATAATGTAGATCTTTGTGCCTGTTGTGGGCCCGTTGTGCGTAGTTGTGGTGTTGGTATACACAGTATGAATTCATGTATCTCTAGATTTCATTAAATCCCGAACATCTTAATACACCTAGGACGTAGGTTTCTGCTGAACATGCTAAGTAATTACCCCGTTAATGCCAGATTTGGTGACTACGGGGGAAGATATGTACCTGAAACACTTGTTCCCGCGATAGAGGAGCTTGAAAAAGCCTACGATCGGTACAAAAACGATATAGATTTTCGAAAAGAACTCCGATATTATCTAGAACAATATGCTGGTCGACCAACTCCACTTTATTTCGCTAAGAATCTTACTGAATACGTAGGGGGTGCAAGGATCTACCTTAAGAGAGAAGACCTTCTTCACGGCGGTGCTCATAAAATCAATAACACCCTAGGTCATGGTCTTTTGGCAAAACGGATAGGCAAAAAGAGAGTTATTGCAGAAACAGGTGCTGGCCAACATGGAGTAGCAACTGCCATTGCAGCTGCAGTATTGGGGCTGAATGCAGAGATCTACATGGGCTCCAAGGACATGAAACGACAAAGGCCTAATCTAATTCGTATGCAATTATTGGGCGCAGCAATTCATCCCGTTCAGTCTGGGAGTCGCACTCTGAAGGATGCAATTAACGAGGCCCTGCGGGACTGGATCACAAATGTTCAAAATACTTATTACATGATAGGTTCTGCGGTGGGACCTCATCCTTATCCTGTTATCGTTAGGGATTTCCAGAGTGTAATTGGGCAAGAAATCAAAATGCAGATGGAGCAATTATCAAATCGGCGTGAGCGTCCGGATGCAGTCGTTGCGTGCGTAGGAGGCGGTAGCAATGCAATTGGTACGTTCTACCCTTTCGTAGATCATTCCGATGTTTCGTTATACGGTGTGGAAGCAGCAGGTAAGGGAATTAAATCTGGGAAACATTCTGCAACATTGGCAGCGGGTTCGCACGGAATAATACACGGGATGTTTACGTACCTTTTGCAAGACCAGTTCGGACAAGTGTCGGATACACATAGCATTTCTGCAGGCCTAGACTACCCCGGCGTCGGACCCGAACATGCATTGTTGAAGGACATCAAAAGAGTAAATTACGTAAATTGTATCGATGACGATGCTGCAGAAGCATTTCTGCTGCTATCTAGACTTGAAGGGATAATTCCCGCTCTCGAACCCTCACATGCCATATCATATGCTATGGAACTTGCAAAGAACATGAACAGAAATGAAAACATTGTTGTAACCTTGTCTGGACGAGGGGACAAGGACGTAGACGTTGTGCAGCGATATCTAAAGATGAAGGAGAAGAAGAAGGAGAAGAACAGGAAGAACGAGAAAAAAAGAAATGATGAAAAGAACAAGTTTAGGAAATAATAGGCTGAATCGGAAATTTCAAGAGTTGTCCGAAAAGAATGAGGCTGCTCTTATCTGTTATGTAGTTGCAGGATATCCTAACATTCCTACAACAAATGAAATTCTGTCATCAATTGTCAAGGGAGGGGCAGATGTAATCGAAATAGGAATACCTTTTTCAGATCCGATCGCCGATGGGCCAACTATTCAGGAGGCATCATATCGCGCCCTGCTGGCAGGAGTCACACCAGAAAAATCGTTGGAAATTTCAAAGAATATTAGAAAAAAATATCCCTCTTTACCCGTTGTTATAATGACTTATTCGAATATTTTGCAAAGAGCCGGCTTTGAATATTTTATGAAGAAATCCAAAGAATGCGGAGTTGACGGGTTTATACTGCCCGACATGGCAATTGAAGAATCAGATAAGTATGTTATGGAGGCGTCTCAATTAGATCTGGCAACAATATTTCTAGCATCTCCCAATACGACCCCAGGGAGACTTGAAGCCATTTTAGCAAGAACCTCGGGTTTCATGTATGTTGTTTCTGTATATGGGATAACAGGACAACGTAGATCTTTTGAAGATTACAGTTTGACTGCTATTCGGAATGTCAAGCAAGTTGTAGGATCTCGGATGCCAGTAGCAGTTGGTTTCGGAATTAGCAGCCCATCTCATATAAAGCCCGTGATAAGAGCAGGTGCTGATGCAATTATAGTCGGCAGCGCGATCGTGAACATCATAAGAAACTTCTCTGGAAACAAGAGGAAAATGCTCCAACAAATCGAGGTATTTGTTCGAGATCTGAAAAAAGCATGCAGACAGAACTATTTGCTGCCTTAATCTTTAATCTACATATTCCCATCATTTGAGATTATTGGAACCAGAAGTCCAGTGTTATCTATTCTCAAAGCTCATGCCACGACTTCCCGTTCCAATCGGGCTAACAACAAAAATAGACAAGATGGTTACATTCACCAATGGAAACGCAGGAAGTACTTCCTAGTGCTAACCCGCTAACCTAATCTCCTGAGCCAACAAAGGATCAAATTAAATTAAAGTCGAGATTGACCTAAAATTATAGACATCCGATCGAATGGTTGTGTCATTCTTTTGTTCGTACCAACTATATACTTCTAAAGTCCAACGTACCCAATATACGTCCTGAATGTGGCAATTAAATAAATACTGCCTTATGAGAACTAGATACTCTACAGGGATCACCAGTATGAAAGAGAAGGACTTAAAAGATCTCTTTATTAAATCGGTTCATGCAGGACATATAGATGGTAACGACTTTTTTTCAACAGAGCGTTCTGGTATTGAAATAAAAATAAGAGATGAAGGCTACTTCCGAACTTTTGATCTGGTTGTTGCGATAATTAAAAAAAGAAATGATTCAGATATTCAATTTGATTCTACAGATTCTTACGATAACTATGTAAATATAATAAGGAGAACGGGCCAGCTAATTCAATTTGCACACAAAGAAAGATGCAGAATAGATTGGATTAGCTTCTTCCCTGTAGAACTAAAATCTGATGACGACGTCCTGGATGATCGTTTACCCAACCAAATTCTTAATGCGATTTTGACTTTCGGAAGGGCTATTCTTGTGTTGGACAAGAAACACAGCGAAAGAGCAAGGCTAAGAGGTATTTTAAACTTAATACCTGCCACCATCATTGGCTATACAGGTAGAGAGGATTATTTTGAAGTACTTTCAGTATTTCGACGATTCATAACTACTGGTATGATAGGGCTCAACAAGAAAAGACTTGTCAAACTTTTAAGGGCGAACCAAATCGATAGTAACAGCGGTGTATACAATTGCTTTGAAAATATCCAAAGGATCTGCCAAAAGCTTGTTTTTAGTCAGCTATATGATCAAGATCCCGGTTTTGCAAAGGAAGAGCTTGAATTTGTTCAAAAACTGGCAGATATAAAACTACTCCCGGAAAAAAAGAATCTAACAGAGCTGATAAGGCAGACATCTAATCTTAAGATAACTGACTATCTATACTAGTAATCGTATCATCAAGACTTAAGTCTGGTCCCATACGAGCAAGACTTAGGGCGTAACTATTCCTGATGTGTCTTGTGCAAATAATATGTTGTTCAATGTAACTTGAAACTTTACCCCGTCGCGTTCTACGATAATTTCTATGTCGTCGAGGGAATCAGATATGTTTGCCCCCTCTAATTTTTTTATAACTACATGAACGCTCTCATGTGATATGAGTGCCTCTACGAAGGGCTGAATGGCTTCAAAATCATTTCGTCCAGACTTGGCATGATCTTTTGATTGTATTATCAACATTGTTTCGCCTTCATAAGTGAAGTACGCCGTCGAGTCGTCAACAGCACAAGCTACGGCAAAATCATTGATAGCCATGTCACAAACTATTTAGCAAAAAGAGTCATAGAGCTTAATATAACAGGTACCATAGACGTTATCACACCGATAAAACCTGTCTTCGTCATCTCCGTCGTCGCATCGGCGTGATCAGATCCTCGTATTAATATGGATGAGCCCTCCATTACAATACAAAATATTCAGCCTGTGGATGATGGACCACAATGGCAGCAGTAGATTGATCTGGTATTATTTGACCCGCTTCGGTTAAACTCATCCCTGATTTCGTAGGATCCAATATTCTCCAGACCAAATGATGTTGTGACACGTCAGGACAGCTAGGATAACCCCAGCTATACCTAAGTCCACCTTTGTTGCCAATCTTAAGCTCACTCTTTATACGCGAATTGATCCACTCGGCCAGAGCCTCAGCTGTTTCTACTGCCAAACCATGCAAATAATATGCGTCAGTATATTTGTTCTCTTTATTCCATTCATCAATAATCTTTGTTACTTTGTCGCCAACACTGACGGCCTGGAATGCGGCGATATCATTTTTACCAAAGTAGTCAGTCAGGCACAGGTTTTTTTCTTTAGAGGACCTTGGAAAATCAAAAGATACCTCTCCCTTGCCATCAGGCAATTCTACAACCAGGTTGTTGTCTCTATTATGACATTTGAAATAGCCATACACAACCTTAGGATCAAACAGTCTTTCTTCGATAACACGTTTTTTCCATTCTTCAAATAATTTCTCTGACTCTTCGCTCAAGCCTTTGGCGCCTCTTCCGCGAAACCCCCAAGAAAGCACAAAAAGGGACTTTTTATTAATGAATTTCCAGATCTCATTTAGATCTATCTGCTCAGCTTCCAATCTTATTCTTCTAGCAATATGCGGCGGAATGGGTGCGTGAACTGGCTTTATCCCGCTATGTGGCAGTTTTAGGGATTGTGTTGCAGGTCCTCGCTTTTCCTCCCACCTTATCAATTTCTGGTGCCATTCTGAGACGTAAGCCTTTCTCTCATCTGACATCAACTTGTTCATGACCGTCAGACCTTCAAATGCGGTCTTACAGTAGAATACTCCAGAATCGTAAATGCCTCCTTCTTTTGCGATTCTATTTATGTAACTACTGTTAATCGCTGCGCCGCCGCATAGCACAGGGATTGCTATTTTATTTTGTCTTGAATGTTCCACAAAGTACTGCATCTGCTTGGAAGTTGATACGAGCAGCGCAGAAAGCCCAACCGCATCAGCATTAACTTCCTTAATTTTTTCGACAATACTCTGCAACGGAACTTGCTTCCCTAAATCATAAACCGAATAGCCGTTATTCGTAAATATTGTCTTGACGAGATTCTTGCCTATGTCATGCACATCTCCGTATACAGTACACAGTACTAACTTGCCTTTGCTTACACCTTCCCGCCTGATTAAATATTTTTCGAGTTCCGCTACCGCCGCTTTCATACATTCGGCAGATTTCAACACAAACGGAAGAATTAGTTCGCCTGCACCGAATTTGTCTCCTACTTCCTTCATAGCTGGTAGTAAAACTTCATTTAGAGTCTGCACAGCTGATTCATGAACTAATTGTTTTGGAGCTTCAAGGATTACCTTTTTTTTCATATATCTATTTACTTCGATTTTTTTTGATTTTGTAAGGTTTGCATGAATTCTATCTTCTATTGAATCGATAACGTCAGATTCTATTCCATCTTTTAATCTATGGACAATTCTAAAATAACATCTCTTGCTTGCTTCCCAGCTTGGATCTACTTCTATCCTCTTACTGGAAGAATCTGATACCGATTTTACTCCTTCGAAAAAGGTAATCAATTCAGCAAGCGCGTTAGGATGACTGTTGAAAATAAGATCTTCAGCGAGTTTTCGCTGTTCCCGATCAATATCCAAGTAAGGAATGATATCTTTTGCATTGATAATTACTGCGTCAAGGCCAGCTTTTATCGCATGATGTAGGAATATTGAATTGACTATTTTTCTGGCGTTTGGTGTTAGGCCAAAACTTACGTTGCTTAGTCCTAATACTGTGAAGCAACCTGGAATTTTTTGCTTTACCAATCGTATCCCTTGAAGGGTGGCTTTTGCTGATTCCAAGAATTCCTGCTCTCCAGTAGCCAATGTGAAAGTCAGAACATCGAAAATAAACTGCCAGGGTTGGAGGCCGTATCTTTTACCTGTTTCATAAAGGAGAATCGCAGTTTCTAACTTTTCCTGGGGTGTTTTGGCCATTCCCCCTGGTCCTATACACATCGTTATGGCAGGAACGCCATATTTTGCCATCAACGGCGCTAACGCATGAAACCTACTCCCATCACCCTCAAGATTAATTGAGTTTATGACAGGTCTACCTGGGATCTGTTGGAGGGCTGCTTCCATAACTTTAGGATCGGTTGAGTCTATAACGAGTGGTGCATCGATTTCCAAGCTTAATCTTTTAGCAAGGGATTTCATGAATTCAAGTTCATCGGCCCGTTCAGTCGTTGCAACACAAACGTCGAGGCAGTGAGCACCGTCTTCAATTTGTGTCCTAGCTAAGTTAACCAGACCATCATAATCATTATTGAGCACCATGTCTTTTGCTCTTCTTGACCCTTGAGTGTTGAGACGTTCACCAATTATTAGAGGTGGAGGTTCTTGCCTCAGATCAACTGCCTTCAGGGCGGAACTAATTCTGGGTGTATGCTTCATCTTTAAGATATAACAAAATCTTTAGCGCTAGATCCTTTCTAAAACCTTACGATTAATGTTGAAATTATCCTGCTACATAAGGCGAGTGTTGTAATAATAATCATCTATGCGTATACATCTTTCTCTCTACTTCTCGACGCGTGTCTATTTAATAATTGTCCTAGTACAAATCCAATATTTTGCGCATCTCAGCAATATGTAATGGATTAGTACCGCAGCATCCTCCTATTATGCGAACACGATTGTAATTTTCAATGAATTCTTTCAGTTTTTCACTCAATGCGGATGGGGTCATTTTGTATACAGCTTTACCGCCTTCATTCTGAGGCATGCCGGCATTCGGCACGACTAGTATAGGCAATTCGTCTTGTTCATTCAGCCATCTGACGCTTGGAGTCATTTCCGCAGGCCCTGTTGAGCAGTTCAAACCAAAAACATCAATCTCCATATCGCTTACGGTTGTATATGCAGCCTGAATATTCGTGCCAAGAAGCATTTTGCCATATTGATCAAGTGTAACGTTGGCGATGATTGGGACTTTCCTGCCTACCTTTTTGATTACATCATGACATGCCTCTATGGCGAGTTTGACCTCTAGTATGTCTTGGCTTGTCTCTATCAATAAAGCGTCTACACCTCCCAAGATCAAACCTTCTGCCTGCGGTAGGAATGCTTCCTTTATCTGGTCAGTTGTTTTTTGACCAAGATCAGGGTCATCGGAACTGGGCAAATAGCCTGTGGGGCCCATAGAACCTATGACATACCTTTGCCTGTCTCTGAATTCAGGCTCTTCACAAACCTCCCTAGCAAGGTTGGCGGCTTTTTTATTGAATTCCAAGGTCTCATTTCCATATGCGTATTCCGCTAGCTTCAAATAGTTGCTCCCAAAAGTATTCGTTTCTATGCAGTCAGCGCCAACCTTCAAATAGCTTCTATGAATCTGCTTGATCCATTCCGGTTTGTTTAGAGTTAACCCGTCATTAAAACCATCTCTGCTATCTGGAAAATCTCTAGGCTCTGGATTCAAGCGCTGAATTTCTGTCCCCATCGCGCCGTCAAACAGCACAATTTTACTAGTGATAGCTTCAAGGAATGATGTCATATGATAAAATCGATTTCGCATGATCTCAGTTTAATAGTTTAGTCGCGTTTTGGGATGCCGATCTCAGCCCCTCGGAACCTGACTCGATGGGTACTACATCGATTGATATAGTTATACTATTTTGCTAGCTTATGCACGTGGGTGGCCACGGAGAATGAGTCGCAAGAGCTCATATAAGGACATTCCTTGATTATGCAAAGGGCTCATAGTTCAGCTTGGATAGAATGGCTGCCTGCGAAGCAGTTGGTCGAGGGTTCGAGTCCCTCTGAGCCCGTAACAATCTTGTCCCTTTATTAGGGCCCAATAGCCACAGTACAAGTAATTGTCTACTATAGAACAAGACGCTATGTCAGCGTTCATGTATGCTCTTAAGGCGCCTGAAACAAAGAGACAGTATCCGCAGCGTTTCAAGACGTTTTTGGACTTTTTGCAACTTGAAGGCCCATTAGAACAACAAGCCAAGGAGTTTCTATCGAAAGCACGACTAAGCCCTCAATGGGCTGAGAATATGCTTATGAAATTCATAGTTTTTCAGCTAGAACGAGTAAAATCTGGTAAAATCGTAGAATCGATTATTCGAAATTATATTAAAGCCACTAAATTGTTCTGTCAAATGAATGATCTCTCGCTTAATTAGGATAAAATACGGCGTGGGATGCCACATGGCATGGATGCTGCAAACGATAGGGCGCCAACTATCGACGAAATACAGAAACATATAGAATATCCTGATCGGCGTATAAGGCCAATCGTCTATACTATGGTTTCTTCTGGGATAAGAATTGGCGCGTGGGATTACTTACAGTGGAAACATGTAACTCCTGTCAACGATGATAAAGACGATATCCGTGCGGCCAATCTAGTGGTATATGCCGGAGATTCCGAAGAATACTTCAGCTTTATCACGGCAGAGGCTTATAAGTCTCTTAAGGACTGGATGGATTTTCGGGTTAGCTGCGGCGAAAAAATTACTGGAGAGTCATGGGTAATTCGTGACATATGGCAGACAACAAATATCACTTATGGCGCGAATTTGGGCCTTGCAACGTCTCCCAAGAAACTTAAGAGTAGCGGGATTAAACGACTGTTGGAGCGTGCTTTATGGGAACAAGGGCTTCGTCATCCGTTGCCAGATGGAATGAAACGTCATGAATGGAAGGCGGCCCATGGTTTCCGAAAGTTCTACAAATCTCATGCAGAACAAATGATGAAACCCCATTAATGTCGAAATAACAATGGGCCACGATATTGGCCTCTCAGGCTCTTATTATAAGCCAACTGAACGCGATGTTTTAAATGACTATTTGAAAGCAGTGGATCTGCTAACGATAAGCACTGATAAGGTGATGCTACAGAAGCAAGTCGCTGAACTTGGCGAAAAAAGCAAAGAAGAAAATTATATCATTACAGGCAGGCTAGCTGAAAAAGAAATGGAAATACAAACTCTCAAGCAGCATGATAACATGAAAGAAGACGCTTTAGCAACCCTATCGGACCAAGTTATGAAGCTCATGGTCGAAGTACAAGAGCTAAAAAAGCGATAAGCATTTTTGGAAACAACTCTACGGTAGAAAAACAAAAGAGGAAATAGGTCACTCCCAAAGGTTGGGCAATTGTAGAGTTCTACCACGTGCGTCACATTCGGGACATGTGATTGCTAAACCATTTAGTACAGTAGGCGCATATGCAAGCCTCCGATTGTATTGTACGATTTTCATCTGAATTACTCCATGTCGTCTACATTCCTGACAATAACCTCTAGAGCAACCACTTCCGGGTCGTCTCTAATATCGAACCGCAATTTTTCATATTCTTTAGTTATATGACGTCTTCCCATCTTTTGATCAATATCCAATTTTTGCTCGTACAGATAAAACCTCTTTGTGTCGGGTTCTAATTCATCAATTGCTTGCTCCCAAGCATCCACAAAAATTATTGCGTTTGCGGGAATACGAAACCTTAGGTTCACTGAATTTTGTAGTAATAACCCGAATGAAGTAATATCTGTTATAGACTTTGAATGAATGACATCTCTAAGAATAGAAACATATTGGCCAAATAGGCCTTTGTCGTGTATTTTTTTTATTAACTTTGAACCTAGAATAACAAAGGATGTGGATTCAGGCTTTATTTTAAAGAGTTGTTCTTGAAACAAGTTATACAATTTCGACTCTGCGTCTTCTTTCTCTAACATCCTTATGATTTGAGAGAAAATAAAGGCAATCGGCGTATATCGATAAGTAGGTACGAAGGCGGTTCCACGTTCTTCTCTTACTTCGCCGACATGGACTATGAAACGTATAGTAACAAGACCGTCAATATTTCTTTTAATACGCCTTTAAATGCGTTCTATTATGGTGGACTCTCTCAATCCACTATTGTGATATTGATTTCTCAACTCTGCGTTATTCTTTAAGAGAAATTTAGCGAGATCCCACACCTTGAATGGTTCATCTTCACGTAGCGTGGAAGCAAAAATGAGTATGTCTTGGTAAAACCTGGCCTTCTCAGTGTATTGCTTTTCCGTGTCGTCTTTTTCGAAAACGGAATCAATTCCTTTCATAATAAGCATGACATTTTTCCACAATAAATGTCATGCATGACTTTTCAAAAAAACTAGACTTCTTTAATGTTGACTCATTCAATATTTGTATGGATTATATAGACAGTATTGAAATCAGAAAAGTGCAAGCGCTTACCGGAGAGCGAAGTCTTACACTGGTTCTTCCGAAGCAATTCGCGACAGAATTAAGAGTTGTAAGAGGAGACTATATGAAGTGTCGGGTCGACAGCGGCCGGCTCATTGTGGAGAAAATGATTCCTTAAAGGAGATTGTACGAAGTTTGGATAAACGCCTAGAAAAATCGCATTACTCTGAGTCAATGGTTGAGCGGCGAGACCAGAGTCTTGCGAATCACAGAAGCACACAGGAGCTGCATCTGGATGACAGAGTATAGTATTTCGTCGAATTTAAGTCAAGCGGCAGGCGACCCTTCGGACAATAACGTGATGATACCAAAAGCGCTAGGAATAGGACCCGTCGCGTTCACTTCGATTAATAGCGAGTCACTTCGGACCCGATGTCCAGACTGTAATTCACAAGTAGGAATCCTTAATGTAAATCAGAAGGCGCTCTTTGATCTGAATTGTAAGAGACACTTTTGCAACGGCTCGAATCGTATATCACATGAAGAAAAGTGCCTAATCCAAATTCAGAAAGTCATCGACTATTACAATCGGCATGAGTTGTCCGCTTTTCAGCTCGGGTTGAAAATTGATGGTTAGAACATTCACCACCAGGAGTCGAGCGTAGCATGACAGAAGAACAGAGTACAACTATTCATCCTGCGAAACTGATAGAATTATACCAAATTGGTTTCAAATTAGTGCCACTAGGTGACGATAGTACACCATTGATGCCATGGGGGCCAATCTATGATGATCCTGATTATTGGACTCCTGAAAAACTTGTCCAAGAAGCGCCAAAATTTAAGAACGGCGTAGCCACTGTATTCGGTAAGACTAAACTGAAGGATGAAAAAGGATGCTTGTATTTATACTCCCTGGATATTGACAGTGATGAAGTCTATCAAGCATTATTTAGACTACAGAATTCTCGTGACGATGAGGAATATTCTTTTATTCCATTGATGCAGAAACGGTGCGTTGTCGTAAAAACTAGAAAGCCAAATGGTTTTCATATTTATTGGTTAAGCCATCAGGAGCATAAACCAATATTGACAGCGGACTGTAAGACTGGTTACGAATTTGAAATAAAGGGTGGTAAGAATTCGGGACATTCAACTCTTCCGCCAAGCAAACACAGGGATGATCCAAACTTCTATTACAAAAATTATGGCACGCTGAAATTATTCGTGTCGGATGATTTGTATGACCAATTGTTAATCCCCCTGGCACACTGTCTAAAGCCAAAATGGGAAGGGAAGAAAGAAAAAACCTACAATGACAGCCAGGACGACCTTGCTAAAGTAGACGTTCAGACGATTGTTGAATGTATCCAGCCATACTATAAGAAGGGAAGACGACACCCGATAGTCTTCGGTCTCTCTGGACTACTTCATAAATGCAGTGTTTCGAAGGATTCCGCTATTGCAGTAATAGAGGAGCTTGCAAAAAATGACAATGCAGCTGATGTGCGTAAGGCAGTAAGTAGCGTCGAAGAGACATTCAAACAAAACGCGAATATGGTCGCCGGCAGCAAATATTTTCTGGATGCTCTAGCCGCTGCTACGGAAGACTCTGGCATTGCAAAGGGAATACTTGATAAAATTTTTAGAATTATTGGCAAAGGAAGTCCTATACAGTGGTTGACCAGAGGAATAATGAATGAATATACTTTCAAGACAATGACAGACAATGAGGATATTTTCTGCTATGACCCAGAAAAGGGCGTTTATGTAGCGGGCCAAGAATGGCGTATAACGGAACACTGCCAACTGATGTACCCAGAAATAAGAACGCGTGAACTACAGGAAGTGATTAATCAAATAAAGCGCCGAACATATGTCGAACGGACAAGTTTTGACTCAAATATCGAAGTCCTAAATTTACAGAATGGATTGTTAAACATACACACTAAGCAGTAAAGCCCACATTCGCCAGATTATTTGTCGAGTGTTCAGCTGCCTAGAAGTACAAGCCAAGAACAGTCTGTCCGAAAGTTTTGCGATTTCTCAGGGAAGTTTTACACAGTCAGGATGTTCCTGTTGTTTTGCAAATGATTGGTTATTGTCTTTATCGCAGTTGTGAATTCGAAAAAGCGTTTATGCTGTTCGGTGGGGGCGCTAATGGAAAGGGAGTGATGATAAAGTTGATTGAAGCATTTTTGGGCGAGACCAATTGTAGTCACAGGAGTATACAGGACTTGGACAAAAATCGATTGGCTTCGGCTGACTTGCATGGAAAATTAGTAAATACATGCGCCGATTTAAAATCACTCCAATTATTTGAGACAGGCAACTTTAAAATGGTTGTGTCTGGGGACTCGATAGCAGCTGAACGTAAATTTGGCCAACCGTTTACTTTCAGAAATTATGCCAAGACTATATTTAGCGCAAATGAAATACCAGAAAGCCATGATAAGACTGATGCATTCTATAGACGGATAAGGATATTCCATTTTGATAAAAAATTCCAAAACGGAAAAGAGGATCCCAACCTGATTAAGCAATTAACCACATCCGAGGAATTAAGCGGCCTTTTGAATTTGGCTTTGATAGGCCTAAAACAATTAATCGACGAAGGAGGATTTCATGACAAAGAAGTAGAACAGACTCGCAGAGAATACGAAGAAAACACCAACGATGTCAATGCATTTCTGTACCAAGAGTGCGTAGTGGACATCATGAATCCAGAATATTCTACCCTAGCGACTGATTCGTACGCAGCATACGTTAATTTTTATGTCAAAAAGGGAACGCGTGCAATAGACATGAATGTCTTTGGTAAGAGGCTGGCAGCGCGGGGAATATACAATGTGAGACACAGAGAACATGGGCCAAGAGAATCATATTATGATGGGCTCGTGCTCAGTGAACATATTAGAGACGGAAACCAAGCTCTCATCTAGAGACTAATTATGCCATCGGTTCACTCGCAAATAAGTGCGCTTAATGCGGATAAAATGTATGTTAACAAAAGAGTGAGTCTGGTCGAACCGATTCTGGATTCAATTCAAATCAATAGCAATTGCTGACCGGGGTGACCAGGGTATTTTACATTTTAAGGAGAAATTTGAAGAGAACAAGTAATGTAATAATAAAGTATTCTAAGGATAGTAATTTCAATAATAATAGAAAAATGCTATGGCCACCCAGACCGGCAAGACTCATTTTTGTTCTGATTAATAAAAGACTTGCAATTGCTACAAAGCGCGCCGATTTGAGAATAGGACGTTCCGATGAAATTCAATCAAATTATCGCAAGCACATACTGTCGGTAACTGCCGGATCGATAGCGCTCGACCAGCTTGCAACGGAGAACGACCAAGCCGAGGAAGGCGTTCGATATGAAGCACTAGAAGGCGCGCTAAGCAGTAGCAATGTTGCGACGGTACTTGTCAAAGAATATGCACAAATTAAATAATTGATCATCGGTTATGCCGCGATAATTTTATAATTTGAACAACGACATAGTTGCTTATTTTGGTGTATCGAAAATAGATTTATCGCATGCCCCTTACGAGGAAGGATGCGATACTGAAGGCGAGGGTAAGCATAAGCCGGAATTCGCCCGTAAATTGTGTTATACAATTCTTTTTTCATACTCCCAATTTGTTATAGTCTTGAATGTCCTCTCAATCACACGGTAACCAAAAAGTCGGTCGTCATGTGGTCTATACAAAAGCAATTGCTGAACGCGCTGTTTTATTTCAGTAGCGGCAGAATCAGAATTTACATTCGATCCTCCACCATAAATCATGAAAACAATAATTTATCAATCGAACGCGCCGCCAAAGCGATCGATTTCCTGAGGAATCAATGTAATAAATAAACGGGAACGATGTTGGATTTCCTAAGCGTGCTGCAATTGAAGTCGTTATGGTCGGATTTGTGTGGCATTTTCGAAGCGAGCATTACTCAAATATTCATACACCTTCACTATTTCATTGTCTGTTATCCCATATGCTTGAAGCTTAAACAAATCCGTTTTCGCTTTATTTCTTGCCGCAGACATTTTCATTCATTGCATAAATCTGCGCTACAGTGCTGTTATCAATGGGATCGTAGCTGTCCCAATTCTTGTTGCAGTTATGAAGATTGCTAATGATAAGAAAATTCTAAATGATAACATCAATGGTCGAACATCCAATGTTATTGGTTGGATAACCGTAGTGATAATGGGGATATCCGTTGTAATAGTTTGTAGCTCAATTCTCA
>QHBN01000162.1 GCA_003176995.1 Candidatus Nitrosopolaris wilkensis | reverse complement strand
GGGTTCCCACTAGTCGCAAAAATCGTTTCTCCTGAGATTTTGCACAAAACTGACGTTAAGGGAGTCAAGGTCGGGCTTGCTTCAGATGCAGAAGTCCGGGAGACATTTGTGGACATGCACGAACGCCTCTCAAATCAATATGAAACTAAAGGTATACTACTTGAAAAGATGGTTCCGCCTGGAATCGAGTTGATCGTTGGTTTACAGAATGATCCACAGTTTGGGCCAGTTATTATGGTTGGGGTAGGCGGAATCAATACAGAAATTTTTAAAGATGTATCATTTAGGGTTCTACCGATCACAAAAGAAGATGCAATAGAGATGATCAACGATCTGAAAGGAAAGCAAATTCTGAAAGGATTCAGAGGTTCACAACCCGTGGACATGGATATGTTAGGGAATGCAATAGCAAATATTGGGAATCTTGGAACTGATATGGCTCCATACTACGAAAGTATCGATTTCAATCCCGTGATTGCATATCCCCATGATTATTATGTTGTCGATGCAAAAATAATTTTGAAGGAAAAGCCGCGTTCAGAAGCCATTTCCAAATCCCAGCCAGACTCAAGCTACATGGATGTTTTCTTCAATGCCGGATCGATTGCATTGATTGGCGCATCCCCAGAACGGGGCAAGGTGGGAAATTCTGTCTTCGAGAGTCTGGTGAAACATGAATACAAAGGAAAGGTCTTTCCAGTCAATGCAAAAGGATACCCTGAAATTATGGGTATCAAGGCATACAAGAGCCTCGAGGATATAGACGAGCCTGTGGAAGTAGTAGTAGTTACAGTCGATCTTAGGTTTGTACCGGACTTGTTGAAAAGCTGTGGAAAGAAGAATATCCATAACATGGTCATCATTTCAGGCGGAGGAAAAGAACTTGGAGGAGAGCGTGCTGCCATCGAACAACAGATCAAGGAACTTTCGACTCAGCTTAAGGTAAGAATTATCGGACCCAACTGCATTGGCATGTTTAATGGCGAAAACCGCCTTGACTGCGCATTCCAAGGTCATGAGCGGATGTTAAGACCACAGAATGGTCACGTTGCTTTTCTCTCCCAGAGTGGAACCGTAGGCATTGCATTTATGGAAACAGCTGACGCCTTTGGGATGAGCAAGATGATTTCATATGGCAATAGGTCCGACGTTGACGAGGCAGACATGATCTGGTACCTTTCAAAGGATCCTCATACAAAAGTTATTGGTCTGTATGTAGAGGGACTTGGCGACGGACGCAAATTTATGAATACTGCTAAGAAAGTAATACGTGAAGCAAAGAAGCCGGTAGTAGTGTTCAAGAACGGCAGGACTACTAGAGGTGCGAAGCAGGCCCTGTCGCATACAGGATCGCTTGGCGGTTCGTATGCGGTTGTTAAAGGAGCATTAGACCAAGCAGGAATAATTTCGGTTAATAGCTACGAGGAGCTCACGGGATCGCTTAAGGCATTGATATGGCAACCCGTTCCGAACGGTAGTAAAGTCGCGATGGTTACAAATGGCGCAGGCCCAGTTATAGCTGCCATAGATCATTTTGAAGAGCTAGGATTGGTGGTCGCCGAAATTAGCGAAGCAAGCAAGAGAGCATTTAAGGAGCATTACCCACCGACATATGTAGTCGGAAATCCATGCGATATTACAGGTTCGGCAAGCGCGGATGACTATCGATTCGCTATCCAAACATTCTTCGATGACCCAAATGTGGATATCATCATGCCTTGGTTCGTATTCCAAGATGACCCGTTGGAAGAAACCATCATCGATGTATTGGCAGAGTTCCAGAAGCAGAAGAAAAAACCGATATTAGTTGGGGCAATGGGTGGACCGTTTACTCAAAAGATCTCGGATCAAATCGAAGATCACAACGTTCCTGTCTACCACTCCGTAACTTCGTGGGTAAGTGCAGCTGGAAGTCTGGCAAAGTGGTCAAGAGTATTGGCAGGAACACAGCACTAACACTTGTCATGTTATCATTACTTTTATTGATATCGCACTATATTTTTTATTATATTATTATTAGCATCTCCTGATAACAGCTCTATAGAAATCTAGTTAATTGTATAGTACGCAAAAGGGAGATTAACGACGAGCGAAGGAAAAGGTTATTATATTTATAAGCCGTAATTGAGTTCAATGGAAAGCGCAGAACAAAGTCAGGTCGTCACTGTTAGCCCAAAGGCGGCTCAGAAGGTTGGAGAATTTATGAAACAGGAAGGCAAAGATAACCTCTTCTTAAGAGTATATGTTTCGGGTGGTGGTTGTTCTGGCCTCTCGTATGGAATGGGATTTGAAGAAAAATCTGAAGAAGATGACCACATCATTGAACAAAATGGAGTGAAAGTTCTGATAGATGGTTATAGCCAAAGATATCTTAAAGGTGCAAACATCGATTACATTGAGAGCTTGATGGGAGCCGGTTTCAAAATTAATAATCCTAACGTAACAAAGAGCTGTTCGTGCGGACATTCGTTTAGCACAGAATAAATGTAAAGTAATAGTAAAGTTCGTGACATCCAATCTCGACCGGTGAGAGTATCACTTCCAAATACTCTTTATGCCGATCGATTAAGGCCATAATCCTCTAATTTTTATTGCGTCGACTACTCGATTTATCGCTAAGACGGTGCTAGCTTTTCGCATATTGACTTCATATTTATCATGCGTAGCATAAACGTCTGAAAATGCCCGTGTTATGTTCTTGTCAAGCATCTCGTTTACCGGGTTTTCGCTCCAGGATTCTCTTCTAAGGTTTTGAAGCCATTCGAAATAAGAAACAGTCACACCACCTCCGTTGGCAAGGACGTCAGGGATTACTAGGGTTTTATTTTTGTATAGAATATCGTCAGCCTCTGGGGTAGTAGGACCGTTGGCCGCTTCGGCCACAATTTTGGCGCTAATTTTTGGAGCGTTCTTTTTGGTGATCTGATTTTCAAGAGCCGCAGGGATCAGTATGGTGCAATCTGTCTCAAGCACCTCTTCATTACTAATCGACTTGCTTTCCGGGAATCCAACTACCGAACCCTTTTTCTCTTTATGTTTCCTCAATGCCCCAATCTGAATACCATTTTTGTTGTACACCCCTCCTTTCGAATCAGAGACAGCTATAACTTTTGCACCCTGTTCCTCTGAGAACTGGGCGGCGAATTGGCCTGCGTTTCCAAATCCCTGTACTGCCACGGTGGCAGTATGCATGTTAAGCTTCAACTTCGTAGTAGCTTCGCGTACTGTAAAGGATAATCCCCTCCCCGTAGCTTCAGTCCTCCCAAGGGAGCCACCTATGGCCAGCGGTTTACCCGTAATGACCTCAGGCTGAACATAGTTTCCCTTAAGTGCCGAGTACGTGTCCATAATCCATGCCATCTCCTTGCCTCCAGTATAAACATCGGGCGCTGGAATATCCGTGTGCGGTCCGATAATATCAGCTATCGCATATGCATACCGTCTCGTCATGCGTTCGAGTTCAAGATCCGACATTTGTTTTGGATTGCAAATAACGCCTCCCTTGCCTCCTCCGTAAGGGATATCGGCTATGGCACATTTCCAAGTCATCCACATAGAAAGTGCCTTCACCTCTTCAATTGTGACCTGCGGATGGTATCTGATACCGCCTTTGTACGGACCCCTTGCATCATTATGTTGTGATCGAAATCCTGTGAAAACACGGATCTCGTTGTTATCCAATCTCACGGGAATTGAAACAATAAGAACCCGCTTTGGATGGGCCAATATCTGATGTAACCCATTGTCAAGTTTGATTAACTTTGCCGCCTCGTCTAACTGTTCAAGGGCTACCTCAAAGGGATTAATTGTCGAAACATTTCGTGAATCTGACATTATATGCATTCTCTGAAAAAATTGATGTATTTAAGTGTTCAAAGTCGAAAGTTATGGACTTGATAGGAAATTGATCAATGGATGTCCACTATGTTAAATCTGGTTTGTCCACCTATTGCAAAATGACTATACCATTACAATCGAAAATAATTACCGGCTAACTAAAAAAAATAGGTGAATTCCAAAAGGAAATGTCAGACTATGTTTAAGACGTTTAACGGTGTAAACTTCTTGAAATTAACGAGCGTATTTCATCGTCTGTTTTCCCCAGGCAGTCTATGTTTAGTGATCGCGCAATGGTCTCCAGCTTTTCGTGTTCCGAGGCAACTGGTCCATCAATTCTAGTGCCCATGAGATGCATTTTGTTATTTTCCATAGGTGTTGTTGCTGTTGTAGCATTTTCAATTTCCTTCCTCAATAATTCATGGGCCCTTTGATATTCCCCCATGGCTTTTCCGACTGTCTTTGATATCTGTGGGACCTTCTTTGTTCCAAATAATAGAAAGATGGCAAGCATTGCAATAATTATCCACTCAGATCCTCCTATATTCATCTGAAATGCGGAAAAAAGGAGTACCAATATATTTTTCTACCTACTTTCCCTGATACATAATATCACGCCAATACTAATTAAAGAATTAGCTGAAATATATTGCTACGCCTTTTTTAGGTCTGGGCCGCACTTCAAGTCACGCCCTACTCTATTCTCTCTCCTTAGGACGGCAAACGATTGGACAAAGATTCGCACTTTGTCAATTTAAAATTAAAAAGCTGTAGTAAACATGCTGGTTGATAATCTATGGAGAATTGAACTGATGTTAGACGTGGTTAACCTTTAGGTTTATCTATCCCTCACGATCTACGGTTATAGTTGGATACATCCTCGTCTTATCGGAGATTGAAAAACGAAAGAAAAAGATCCCTGTGGTGTTTGTCTAGTTTTTCAGTTCTAATAATGCTAATTGTTGTATCCCCATTCGAGTATTATTTCTTTAATCAAAAAGCATACGCAGATGGTTTGAGTCAAGAAAATCTACCACCTGCTTCCATAGGAAACAGGCAAGCAAGTGTTTACGTTAAGGTGAACCCGCCTGTTTTGACGACGGGGGCCGCACAGAACGCATATATGCAGTTTAGGCTATTTGATGCAAACAACAATCAGACCATCCAACACGTTACCTATCAAATAATTGTAACAAGGGGATCTTCTACATCAACGCTTGGAAAGCCCCTATTGCTTGATTTCTTTCACGCACACAATGGACTACTAACATTAAAGATAGAGCCGAATAATGGTCCGCTTACCATTTTCGGAGAACAAGATCCCTTCCTGCAAGCTTGGGTAGCTGATCCTGGCGGTAATATACTCGTAAGAGGCCCCTTACTATTACAGGGAGGTCTATATCATTTCCATATTGAAATATTTAGCATAGACAATGATAGAAACATTTTCATCCCAGCGAAGCACCGAAATTTGATGCCTATCTTAGCGTCGGAGATGTTTATCATAATATTTGGAATTATCAAGGACAAAACTACAATACAACTCTGATATCATACTATGATAAAATTAACAATCTTAAGCTACAGCCAGCAGTCAAATCGTTCACTTGGTCGATGCCATTTAATTGGAACTTAACACGTATCAAGCAACAGCCTATCTTTGTTCATGAGGAGATGAGGCTTCCAAAATCTTGGAAGGGCTTTGGTGATTTGAACCAATTCAACGCAACAGTTAATGGTCAGCAGCTATCAGGTCGTTCGCTAGCTATCGATCCGTTTTCCTTCCCAATGACATGATTGTACATTTTCTTGTTAACAAGAATGATATGTAAAACTTGCACAAGAAGTCAATTCTAACGATAACAACAGTGCCGCTGCAGGGATAACGAAGACTAATACAACAGGCCTGATGAAATTTGCTTTATCTCCACTCAACGCCACGACACAGATTGCCGCTTCATCAGATATCCCTACAAATACTGGTAGTATTCATGCTGCAATCTCGTGGTCTCCAAACCCTCTTGCAGCAAATACACAATCGACATTAAAGATTTCATTCTATGATCCTACCGCTACAGCTCCATTAACAAATACCGATGTCAGATACAATCTAATAATATTTGATAAAAATAATCAACCAGTAATAACCAAACAAAATCTGTTAGCAAAGAATGCAGCCGATACAGAAACAATTGTTTTTCCAGCAAACGAAATTTATCATATACAAGTGCAAATAACAGGATTAGTTAAGCCCGGTCAAACCCCAGACCTCACAAGGAATGGAGTAGCGACGGGATATGTCGTTGTGCCGGAATTCCCTTCCGCTGCTATCAGCACGTCGCTGATACTCGGGGTAATATTAGCTGGGTTGCTTCCTAGGAAAAGCATCTTCAGAGGACTAATCAAATAAGAAGGCGGCTGTAGAATATGTATTATTGCATAATTCAGTCCAGTCGCGCACTGCTGCAATTTTTGCCTACTAATGGAAACACAAATGTCAGTCACAGATGAAGATTTAGGCAAACAAGTGTATCAACTCATGGAGCTGGGCTGAAAAAAGGAGTACATCGAGGTAAGGTTATGGGTCTCAGAAAAATGAAGAACCGAACAAAATATGTAATGATGGATTGTGGCACGGAGGTAGGTAATCAACTTCGCGGCCCTTGTTACATCACTGCTAAAAAAACGACGATTCATTGAATAGACCCGAGAATCGAGCAAATCGAGAAGTTCTCTAACACAAAACGCAGACCGACATGGTTGTAATGAATCAATTGTCCTCCTGCACTGCGATCAGAAATATAGCGCCAATGATCTATGGAATACCACCAATTGAATGATATTAACAGTCAAAGATCAATAGTGTCAACACGGTCTGATGGATTTCCTAAACGAGGATAACCTGTTTTAGCAAATTCGATAGGAACTGAAGTATTCACATTTTCGCTCGCCTTTATTGCAAAAGCACGAAGAGCTTGTAATAATGCAGGTGAAATGTCGACTTCTCCTCTAAGAAGCAGATAAGACAGCAACAATATATTTAATATTTCTACTATTTATTTTATAGGATAATAACTTAAATTATTTTACGCTGATTAGAAATTGTACAGATTCAGGTCTTATTGGATTGAAGAGAATACCATATGCTGTGATGTTAAGTGCGTATCCACCGGGTTGTTGAAATGTATATGGTATGGTGACGATACCTTCAGCAGTATGTAGTGGTTGGTTTGGATGCCCTGCCAGTGCTGATGCCTGAAATACTTGTTTGCCATCCTTAATAATAGTGAGATCGTAATCAATGTGGGGCTGTACTGCACTACTTCCCTTCTGGTCGAAATTAACTTTTAAATTCGTTTGTGTACCTTTTACAACTGGATACGGGGAGGGTTGAAGAATAACATTCAGGCTCCCTGCGCTCGTTAATTTATTCATCGCAGCGCCCGATGTTTGCGCATATGTTGATGATGGTGCTAGTAAAATCCCGAAAATGCTAGCAACTAAAGCGAATGCAACAATAGTACTACCCATATAATTGCGTCTATCCTTAGCTTTGTACAACAGGTCAATATATATTGTCACCTCATAAATAGGTTGAAATGTAAAGCTTTTTGTTTAGTAAATCTACTACCATTATTTTATTTTCAATATTCTCTGTGCGAATTAATCGAAAAATACTATAAAAGTTATTCCCTAATTAGTTTAACGGATTGTGAGCTCAGGTAGTACCTGCTTCATCGCTTCAAGGCGTGCCTTGGCCTGTTCATTACTATCAAGATCATGAAAATTGTAATTCTTATATTTAGAGCTACAACTCCCATAACTTTGTTCCTGTGATCTCAGCACATTCTACAGGAACAGGTTTTCTTAACGGTACAAATGACCCGAGACCATCCGATTTTTGGCCGCGCCTATTCGCGGAAGTTAGTAAATGCATCAACCAAAGGTTTGTAGTGAGATCAGGATCGTATTATTTGTTGATTCTCGTGTCATTGTCTAACATCGTCCTATAATCTAAATAATCGTCTTTATGTTTTTCTACATTCTTTATTTGTAAATTCTCGGCATTTATGATCATGTCTCCAGCTGCCGTTGAAGAAAATTTGGAGATGTTTTACACCCTCTCTGTCTTCTATAACTCTTGTGTAACCGTTCTTTGGATTGTTAATGTATCGTTGTCTGTCAGAAACTTCGTTATATCTGGTCATAATAATGACAATGATGCCTCCGACATATATGAATTGCATATAGGGGTTATGAGCAGTTCCGTCCTAAAAGTAGCCCAAATTCGACTCAACCCCCCACAAGTGATGACAAATTGCCTGGGCACCGTAGCTTGTGGTGGGGCCAGCGATCTCTGGATCGACTAAATTATCATCAAAGGTTATAGCGATCTGGACAAAGCGTCCATTGCAATAGTATTGACGGCACACACAATTATAAGAGATGCGAAAAAATCTTCGTTATTTCCTTTTTGACCTCTGATGGTATGTTTGAATCTCCTATTATCTTGTGGAGATCATTTCTATTAATGCATAGTCCCGTCTCGGAGACTCTATAAAACCATTTGATATCAATTGGACTTATTATAACAGTTGATTTATTACATCCCCTCATACCACATGTATTCAGATCATCCTTGCTGAAACATATATGACCTTCTTGACATTCATGTATCATATATCATCCGAGGATATAGTTCCCTTTGTTAAAGACTATTCTATCGTGAGTGAGTTTGATACGTTTTATTGGAACCATACAAATGTTATAGCAATCAGCCAAGTGAATGAAGAATAGTCAAGGTATGATCAGTTGACACCTCTAAGCTCAAAAGTCAAAGTAGGTCAGGCTGTCAGCGGATGCTAAGAGATAGCCGGATATATATTTATACCACATCTTCACTTCCAGGCTTTCATTTTTACTGGACGTAATGTTTGGACAGATTCTGACAAGTATTCAGTAGAATAGTTACCTCAAGGATTCGCCGTGGACATAACATTCTCTACTTTAATTTGTAGTTCCAGAGTTATCTCCATGTGCGGATTTAGAACGCAGTTCCCTTTTTTTTGCTTACTTCACATTCTTAGCACATGCATCGCAATATTTTTCTACTAAAATAACCCCATCGCCTACATTAAACAAAGCTTCCTGACTGGCCTTAGTGCCACAAGTTACACAAAACTTAGGCTTTGAATTAGGGTAGTTAGGCTTGTCTTCGAAGGATCTAAGATGTATAAAAGTTTTCTGCATTTCTAAGTCCCTACCTCACAAGCTGTGATGAAACCTCTGCTTATATAGCAACAAATGTCATTCATTCGTAGATATATCATTGATACCTATAAGAACCTGCCTATTTCACGATGTAACTGTATCTTAAGTTTCTTCCATACTGTTGCGCATACACGCCTACATATGGATCAGTTATTCAAAGAACACCAACCGGGGTGAACCAGATTGTGTAGCGTTCGGTGGTTCTGGCGACGATAGTGCTTCTATAAACGGATTAGTTCTTCCTCTCTCTCATCTAAACAAACATTCTCTTAACATTACAAGATATTTTTTTCATCTTTATTATTGGACGTCTGTATCTGTGAAGAAAATTTATTAAATTTGGAAGTCTTCGATCCTTTGATTATTGGCTCGTGATTATCAAAAATAACATCAAAGGCATTCCAACTATATTTAGCGTCATCTATTGGAATTGCATTAATATTCTACGTGTTGTTTATTATATTTTTTTAAATAAACAACAGCGTTTAGTTGCTGTTGTTGATTGTCTCCGGAACCACAATCTATAACTGCCTTTTGGAACCCTCTTATGATTACAGTCATCAGTCAACTGATCAGCCAAATCACCAGGTTCAATTTCATTATATCCGAATACTTTTAAAGTTCTTGTGTTTTAAATTATCTAGCATACAGCACCCGTCGTCTGTTTGTGATTTAAACTTTAGTAGTGTAATTCACTGACAAGCTTAATTGAGAACCGACCGTGACATCAGAAATTTCGTTTATTAGAATTCCACTTGACCTAATGAGGTTTAGCTCGATATAACTAATTACCTCAATGTAATAAGACTGGAGATGTAAACAGCACTGGGCTCCCCATACTCGTACTTGTTTACATACTTGTTTACATTGTCACCTATACTGTGGCTCAAATCAGCAGACTTGGTAAATATCAAAGACAGTCTGGTAACCTCCCGTGTTTGAAAATCGTACCAAGTTACCTAAGGTAAGGTATAATTTCAATTATGCCCACAACCCGGCTGATTCGAACACGCGCGCCAAATCGTCTGGTTTGCGCGAAAGCCTGTTTTTTCGCATAGCGAACTTTAAGCTACTACTATTATAGCTTTTGAGAACCTATCCGCTACTTCAGTGACCTTAACCTTAACTTTCTGCCCAACTTTTCCATCTTTGACGAATACTACAAATCCTTGTACCCTAGCAATTCCGTCTCCTTGTCTACTGATTTCTGTAATGTCTACCTCATATTCCTTACCAACTTCGACTGGTTTTGGACCAGGAGAACCTCCGAACCCTCTACCGCCGCCACCATAACTCCTGCCTCTACCATAACTCATTTGTAGAACTGATTGGTTGTCGTCCTAATATAAACTGGCTATATCGGTGAGAATAAAAAAGGAGTTTTCGAAGCAAATTTTGCTTGGAAGGCGCAGCACGGTCGAGTTATAAAAGTAGTGGCAATAAAGGATATCGAAAAATTAGTTATATTCCTGATAGACCAGTTCCAGACAATGCTAGAGCACGAAGGCCGAGCTTTATATACTTGAATCGATGTGTCACTGTCATAGCTTATCCACTTTACTCCTCGTTACAATAATGCAAGATCCAATTGTATGCTCAATATGTAAAAAAGATCAGACGATCATCACAGACGTAGTCACCGGCGAGATAGTTTGTGGTAAATGTGGGCTAGTAATTTCTGAGAAAATTCAAGACACAAGACAAGAATGGCGTGATTTCATGACTACTGAAGAAGACAAAGATAGAAGGAGAACAGGAATGCCTACCTCTTTGGCTCGCCATGATATGGGACTATATACAATGATTGGAAGAGGTCATAAAGATGCCAGAGGACAGGTGTTGGCCGCGTCTATGCGGTCTACGATGGGGAGATTGAGGACGTGGGATCTTAGAACCCAAGGTAGCTCTAATAGAAGCCTCAGGACCGCTTTTGATCAACTTAACATATTAAAGGATAAACTTGGACTTCCAGATGCAATAGTTGAGAAGACTGCTTATCTCTATAGAAAAGCTCATGAAAGAGGATTAGTACGCGGAAGGCAGACATCAGCAGCATTGGTTGCTGCTCTCTATCTTGCATGCAGAGAAGAAGGAACTCCTAGAACACTCAATGAGATTTGTAAAATTAGTAACCTCAAACGAAAAGCTATTTCACGGCAATACAGAGATATGGTAATTGAACTTGACATCAGAATTCCCACAGTCGATCCAATAAAGTGTATTGCTAGGATAGCGAACCAGATTAACCTAAACCAGAAGATAAAGCAAAAAGCAATCAATATCATGAATGCCGCTATTAAAAGTGCGTTATCTGCTGGAAAAAGCCCTATGGGGCTTGCTGCGTCAACTCTCTACCTATCATGTCTTATTAATGGATGTAATAATATGGGCCAGACTGTTTTCGCACAAACAGCAGGAGTAACAGAAGTGACCATTAGAAACATATGTAAGAATCTAAGAAATCATCTTGATCTGAGTTAGTCTCAGTGCCATATTATAATCAATAAATAGTGAAAACAGTTTTACCATTTATCCCACACCAAATTCGCGACGATACGTTATCTTATTAGATTCCGACGCTGCGCCCAATCAATTATTGAGCCATCATATACTTTAACTCTATCATAACCAGCTTGCTTTAATTGTAAATATTTGTGAGAGGCTCTTGTTCCTGCATGACAATAACATATAATTTCCTTGTCTCTGGTAATACCTTTTTCTTCAAAATCCTTTTCTAATTCTGCTATACTCTTAATCATTTCGCCATTTTGACCTATCCCTACTTCCCAATTATCTAATATTGACCCTGGAATTCTAGCCTGAAAATGTTCCTGAGGTGTTCTGGCATCAATAATTACCACGTTAGGATCAACTTGTTTTGTCTTTATATAATCTGCTTCTGCTCTGATGGTTGGATTTATTTTCGACTTGAATCGAGGAGGAGAGACACCACCCCCAATTGGAGCTGCTGCTCTTTCTTCTTGTCTTTGTGCTGGAATTACTTCTCTTGTGACTGGAAATCCGGCTTTCTGCCATTGGCTAAAACTGATGTCTAAAAGCTTTACATCTGGATGTCCATGATACATCAAAGTCCAGACTATCCTACCTGCTGACGGATCAATACTCTCTCCGTAAACTACAACTTTCTTAGATTCATCAATGCCGAGAGAGCTGAAGAGTTTTTCAGCTGTCGGCGGATCTATGACCAGATTAGCTCCATTATCGGCAACTAAAATAACGCCTTCTATACCAAGTGGCTTAGCATTCTGGATATGTCTAAACCTGTAAGGTATAATTCCTCTTGCATCTATAATGACTATGTCGGGACAATCCAATTGAGATGCAAGCCAATTAGCATCTATCGTTAACATCCTGAATGCATGTACTGCGTTATCCAGTAATTTCTAGTATTCAGTGGGAGACTGATTAAAGTGTAATTGCATCACCATTAATGACAGAAAAATATAACCACGTTTCAACAATGTCTGAACATAGATGGCTCAGGAGAACTGGGTGAACAATGTAGCTTTGAATTCAGAATCAGATTGAATTTCACTCCTGAATGGTTGTGCGAGATTCCCCTAGGAAGGAACAATGCAATAACCCCAGTGAATTCTTAATATTAATAGCGTAGTGACTTTAATACAAGCTTTGATAACTATTGGCAAGATTTTACTTTTCTAAACTCTTTTTGGCTGGTGTTATTGCTTTGTTTGCCTCTCTGGTTTTGGATGCTATTAATTATGCTAGAGGAATACTTGGAACCACTGTCTATTCATTAATACCGATAATACTTATCGTCATCGGATTAGCTTTGATAAGTTATGATTTTTGGAGACGTATGCATTGATTACTCTAATTAATCTACTCCTAATCCTGTGTATCGAACAAATTTAGATAAAGCTTAATGTTCACTCACTCATATCTGAAGAAACGCTATCACCTTTTACTTGTATTTTGTGCCGAGTACACCGGGTCATTTCGGCGGCGTAACTTTATTCGTAATGTCCGTGTTACTATTTGAAATAGTAGACAGTACGACATACGAAAAAATGCGATCAGGTTCGAACTTTGCTTGATGTAGCATATTGTTTTCTGGCAATACTCCTGGCGCCAATACTGACATCTTCATGACCATGACAACTTTAAACGATATATACAATCTTGATAAAAACCATGGAATGCCTGCCTTTCAAAAGATCCCTGATATAGGTGATCGGCCGTTGTGAGATCATAACAACAAACAAATTTATTGTCGTGATCACTATATGATGTGTCTAACTAAAACAAGATGAAAGCATTATCAACTGATGAATGTTCTGTTTGTGGTTCTGAACAGCTAGTTACTATTCCCGACTCTGGCGAAATTGTTTGTGAGCATTGCGGAGTAGTAATATCGGATAAAACAGAGGAAAAAGGTCCGGAATGGCGTACTTTTGCCACAGTGGCGGTGGGGGGTGAAGGAAACGACGAAAATAGAACAGGAATGCCTTTTTCGCTAGCTCGCTCTGATATGGGTCTATCTACCATTATAGGAAGAACCAATAAAGATGCAAAAGGGAGTAAAATTAATTCATCTATGCTTTCTGTAATAGAAAGATTGAGAACGTGGGATTCTAGAACACAAGTATATACTTCTACAGATAGAAATCTCACGCAAGCCTTCAATGAACTTGATACACTTAAAGATAAACTTGGGTTACCGGGTGCCGTAATTGAGAAGACCGCTTATATTTATAGAAAGGCTCAGGAAAATAGGCTGGTACTAGGAAGGTCAATATCTGCAGTATTAGTTGCTGCAATATATACTGCCTGCAGAGAAATGGGAATACCGAGAACGTTAAAAGATATAGCAACAAAGAGTAATGTCAAAAGAAAATCTGTTGCCAAATGCTATAGACAGTTACTGCTAGGACTTGACCTTAAGATACCCGTGGTCGATCCTATAAAATGTATTACTAGAATTGCGAATAAAGCCGAAATAACTGAAAAAACAAAACATCAAGCAATCAACCTTATGAATATTGTTACTCAAATCGAGATTTCAGCTGGTAAAGATCCAATGGGACTTGCCGCAACGGTAATTTATGCATCTTGCATAAGGACAGGTGAGATCAAAACTCAAAAAGAAATTGCTAATGCAGCAGATATAACCGACATGACACTTAGAACGAGACTAAAGGATCTAAAACGTCATCTTGACTTATTGAATTAGATGAATTTTAATCTCCGGTGCGCTTTTGAAACCCAACACACTAGCTGCTAGAATTCTCAAAATCTTCACTTGCTCGGCGTAGCCCAATCTGGTATCAATATTATATGATATTATCGCAGGTACCTATTGTATTCCATTTTCAATGTAGACCAGCCATTTATGAGAAATCCAGAAATCCAAACATAGTTGACTATGTGAGATACTTTTAAGACAGACTCTGTGAGTATAACATAATTACTATGTTCAATATTTTAACTAATCTTGCAACTCACGGAATCGGAAATCCCGGAATTATCGAAAGATATGTGAACTGCGAGATAGGCTTTATCGATGATTTTAGGATTATAGATGTAAGAACATTGATAGATGGAGAGAATGTTCCGTCTGAGTATCTCCTAAATATTGTCAGAGTTACGAGTTATTTGGAACTAGGCGAGAAGGTGGTTATATGTTGTCGTGTTGGTGCGTCCAGAAGCAACGCTATAGCAGTAGGTGTGTTAGTGCGTTACTTCAAAATGGATTTTTACAAAGCAATGGAATTAGTTATTTCGAAGGTGCCCATTTGTAATATTTTGCAACCTCATAGTATGGCGTTACAGAAATTGTTTAAATGTTCGATTGGATATCAAAACAGATGATTAAACATAACACCCACTTCATGGTAGAGGAATGGGAAAGAGAAACCCGCTCTATCGATTCATATTCAGATTTGTGAATTTTCTAGTACAGAACTTCCATCTGTGTTTTCCATGAACAGTTCCATCATCAGAATATTGAAAAAATTGTTAAGGACACTGAATATATTGCTATGATCTATTCTCTTTTGCCTAACGGTACTATCTATCTTATAGAACCGTTTCTACTGCAAGGACGGCTAGTTAAGTTATTTTTAATATTTATTTACCTATGAATTAACTCACCTATTTTCATTTCATCTGTAAGTTTGCTGAAAGATACATGCCATTAAAAGCTGTATTACTAATGCTTTATTAGATCCTACTAGGAACAAATGGAAATTGTATAACTTAAAACTCACGTCATGGATCTGTATCGATATTGGTTTTTATATTTGCAACAACTTGGTTCGTTTGACTCATTACGTGCAAAATTACTGAGACACAGTCACGGCAGACGACGAACACCTTTCTATGATACTCTTCCTCCCCAACACGGACTCCTACCTTCTAATACAAGGATTTACTATTATTAATTTGCGAACATTTTGTGATAGATAGAAGAGCTTCTGCAGAAAACGAATGTAATAGTGATGGGGATAATGAAGTAACCCTATCTAGTTACGACACTTCAACTCCATCAACAGTATTACCACCCATGGTAGATCTGGAAATACACGATATTGAAGGGATCGGTCCAACGACGGCTAAAAAGCTTAAAGATGCTGGAATTGTTTCTGTGATCGATCTTGCAGTAGCCAGTTTAGAGGAGCTCGCAATAGATATCAATACTTCAAAGGAAAGTGCTGCTACTTTGTAATAGGACCCAAAAGCTGAGAGATTCTAAGGTGATAGATAAGGAGTTTCTTACTGCCGATGCAGCCCTTGAAAAAAGAAAAGTAATGCTCCGATGTTCCACAGGGTCTAGAGCTCTTGACGAGCTCTTTTTTGGAGGAACAGAAACACAGGCAATAACTGAATTTTATGTAGAATTTGGATCTGGGAAATCACAGATATGTCATACATTGTGTGCGGCTACTAGACAACCTATTGATTCAGGTGGAATGGATAGTGGTGTAATTTACATAGATACAGAAGGAACTTTTAGACCTGAAAGAGTGGAGCAGATAGCGAGAGCCAGAAGACTTGATCACAGACATGTATTAAAAAGCGTTGCAGTATGCAAGGTCTACAATAGTTCACATCTCGAACTAATTGTCAAAGACCTAGGTAGATACGTCAATGAGTTTAAAGCCAAATTAGTGATTATTGACAGTATAATATCCTTACATAGAGCAGAATTTTCGTGAAGAGGTACTTTGGCCAATCTACAACAAAAACTCAATGGTATGCTACATAAACTCACTAGATTGGCAGAGATATTCAACATCGCTGTCGTTATAACCAACCAAGTCCAATCCTCTCCAGATACCTTCTTTGGAGATCCTATAAAAGCAGCTGGTGGAAGCATATAGGCTTCAACTTATAGAATATACCTAAGAAAGTCAGGAGAGAATAGAGTTGCAAAGATTATGGACTCTCCTTATCACCCTATTCTGATACTAGGTTTACTCTTAATGAGAAGGCACAGATGATATTGAAGAAGAAGGATTAAAGAAGACTAGGACCAACAGCAAGAGACGTGTGGACGACGAAGATTAGCAGAGTGAATAAATTGTTTGAGTTAAGGGTAGACCTATTTTTTTACAGGATGTCGCATGACTTACTTATTGGTTGCATGAAATAGGATTCGCTCCCCTCATTGACGTTCGGTTTAGCTGATTGGGACTTCAACGAATTTGGTTCACGTACTGACTGTGCTGTTGTCACGCCTCATGGTCGTACTGTTGCATCCTTGTGGACAACAATAGGACAGCAGAATATATTACCAATTTCGAATAAGGGAGGAGGTGATAACGGTAATATTCGTAATATTGTCGTATCCGCAAGCTTGTCAGTATCCGATTCCGTATTCCCTAACACCTCACAAATCTTGATCGTCGCGTCTTCAGATCGCAAGGTTAAGGTATGACTTGGAAACCATATAGTTTTCAAAGCAAATATGTTTAAACTTATATCCGCTCTGGCAATTGTTTTTTTTTTGATGGCCGTTACAGGTATTCCCGCAGCATATTCTGAGGACGTTATTACAGTAATTCCGTGTTTAAGCAATCATAACAATACTAAATTTTTTGACACGCCTTTCTAATCTACAAGTATGTTGGCATAACGCTGATGACATAAATAATAAGATAGTCATATCTACATCTGATGCAAAAGCGTTGTTGTCTGATTCTGGTTTTATAAAATCAAATGGTTCCTTGCCATTCAAGTTTAACAATATTGGCATTGACTATTTTTCGTCTCCTCTCTAACATCGGATGCGAGGTAATGTTTCTGTCACAGACAATATCTCTTCAGTAACTGTAACTAATGCCAAGAACAACGTAGAGGTAGAACTAATATGGACTCCAGCTGTACCGAGGGTCGGAGATACACCCATTTTAAAATTATCTTTATCGACGAAAACACAGACAAAACTCAGCTACATATAGACTATTACTTTTCAATTAACAATACAGAGAATGACATTATATCAACAGGCACCTCATTCATCATGAGGAGTTGAATATGCTTCTTACAAATTTGACACGCCAGGTATCATTGTATCTAAAGTAACTATTGACGCCATCCCGTTTCGACCAGTCGAACCTGTTGTGTATAACTTCAAAATGTCAGTAAAAGTTTGATTTTGCTGTTACAAAAGAAAAGTAGTAGCATTGCAACCAATCTAGGTATACGAGTCGTACAATTTTCAATTATCCACGTGGTGTAAATTTATCGTGTCACTGCTGGGCAGTGATATCGACTGGGGAAAGCGTCATATATTCCATTTCCGTGCTTTCCTCCTATTGATTACGATTAAGAAGGTAGCGATCACTACTGCGATAGCAATAACAAAGATAATCCAAGGATTGGAACTCCCGCTAGAATTATTCAGAGAAAAAGCGTTTGGTTGACCTGGAACAAAAACTTTGAATGACGCTAATGCAACACCATTCGATTGTGAGCTTATCCTCGTTATGACTTGATATAATCCCGTATCAGGGAACAGATACTTGATGGAGAAGACGCCAGCAGGCGCGATTATATTAGTGAATCTAAAGATTCTCTCCTGACCACTACTATTGGTTAGTATAACAACTCTTGCAGATACATCGGTTAGAGGTTTACCAGTTTGCAAATTTTGAATACTAAATTTGAGGTCAGTAGGTGTGTCAATAATTGGTATTGCTGGTGTATAGCTAAATACCATTCTTAGAGTATTTTCCTTATCTAACCAGAATTGAGTACCGCTTGTGCTAGACTGTCCAAGAGTGCTATTCGGAGATAAGTAGATAGCTAAGGCAATCACGGACGATATCAGAAGCAAAAAGGGGAGAATCATGCCAATAGATTGTAACCCTTTCACCAATGAACTATCACATACCCAGTTCTATAAAAGTAATGATCAAAATCTTGAAATGTGTCCCGCTAGTTACAAAAATACTACCCTAGCCTTTTTTGTTTTACAATCGTTGATAAAAGAAAATATAAATCAATTGTTTGATTCTAGTGCTATACGATTAAATATCTCAAAATTCGAATTTTCAGACCAGAGTTCTTTGAAAACGAAGTTTTTAAGATATAACCTCAGAGCACAGGATGAAATAAATCAGATTAACATACCCGGTGGCATATTTATTTAATAGCATTCTCCATAATTCGTTTACTCGAATCCTTATTTCGAAATATCCAAACTGACGAGCATGTAGCAACTTCATCAATTCAACAGAGTAGTTATTCAGATAGGTTCGATAGATAAAAAAAAAGGCATATTCGACAAATCCCAGAAGATCCAGATAGTCTGGAGTCTATATTGATAATATCTATCGGACTAAGGCCCCAGAATTTATGTGTTATAATTCAGCCGCGAGAGCCTGTGATGTCTTGTCATAATAATATTAGTATATTATCTAATCTATGTTGCGATATAATTTAAAGGTAACATGATACAATCTTAGAAAATGGAAGAATATTCGAGAATAAAGAATTTCGGCTAACTCGTACGCTTGGTTGCATTTGCTGGACTAACAGCCATATTTCTCTTGACTGCATCCTCGCTCACCGGTGTTTCATCTGCTCTATCATCATCACCCTTACCAGCAAAAAATCTACCCTCTAAAAATTACCTCTCCTCATAAAGGTCAGCAGCTTCCAGTTGGTGGCAATATCGTAGTATCAGGGATAGCATCACCGCCAACAGTAGATAAGACGAATACTGGTTGTACAGTTTCAATTCTACTTAATGGTGCAAAACCGTATCAGAAGGCGTTAGCTACAGGCCATAGCGGGATAACGGACTATTCTAGCTGGCGGTATGCAATTACTCCTAACTATGCTGCTACAAAGCACGGACAAAATAAAATAACAGCAAAAATATCTTGTTCCGCAAATCCTACTAATCTGACGAAATTTAATAGTGTAAACGTGACAGGTTACTGATTAGAATTTTTGAAATCGCGGATTCTTTTGATTGTTGATAGACTCATAATTGTTACAGTACAGAATTCATGTGTAGAAAAACGAGCATCCTAAAGTAGATAATAATTAGAAATCTAGACATACTCCGCAATAGTCGACGGACATTAGGGTACAAACATTAGTGAATAAGCAAGAAGAGCAAGATTAGCAGGAAATAATATTTCCAAAGCAAATGGAGTTATCGATATATCCAGTCAGCTCCGTCTATTGCGACGATATACTTAATATTTCAGTAGCAATAATGCCAGTATGGCTATTATTACTATTGTCCGGATAGGAGATAGTTTAAAGCTACTGCTAGCTTCAACCTGTCTACTTGCATTCTTTTGCGTGCATCGATTGTGAACTGATACTAATGAGGACGTGAAAATGAGAAATGTCTTCTGGCGATGCGATTAATACCATCAAATATAATTTATGAAGCTACTTGATATGACCGTTGTTAACTCTTACTCCTATTCAGGAACGTCAGCTGGTAAGCACGTCAGTATAACAGCGACAGATAGAATAACAATGATACGCGTCACAGGAACCGTTTTCTTTGTTAAAAGTATGAATGGATTAAAACATCTTGAAAGATGGTTCCCTTGAGAACATACAATAGACCAGAACGTAGAAAGATAAGCCCGTGTCTGAGAGGAGCATTAACGTGACTTGGTGGACAAATAAAACTGGGTTCTATAACCAGTCCAAAGTTTAAAAGAATCAAGCAGATATACTTTTCTAACCCCAGCGTTTATGTACTTGATACAAGATTACGAAATTCTTGGAAATTCCAGAACTCGTAGTAAAAGAACACCTTATACCTAAGAATTATGAAAAACCCAAACTAGAGATTGGCAATTATTATCTAGAATGGAATGATGATTCCTATGGAATATATCAAAAAGAGACCTCCGAATTGAAAGCATTTCTTAAGAACGCTATTTCATACTTTGGGATAATTTTTGAATTGCTCAGCGGTCTTCAGATGTCAAAACATGTGGGAAAACGCCAATTGCATAAGGAATCCAATCCATTCGTACTTATCCTACATCATAATAAAGACCATATAATTAGTTATGATTTGTATATGGCTTTAGACGGTACTACCTTTATTGATAGAATAGAACGTATTGAGATTCAAAGAAATGAAGAATTGCTCAAGGATGATACAAATTTCAGAGGTCATTTTACTAAATCGCCATTTCATTTAAAATGGAATCTAGGCGAACTATTATTTAATAGGCAGGTGGTGAATTGAAGGATCGATCTTGTAGTTCGTACAATGCATACTTCGATGAGATGTTAGGAAGATCTGACCTCCAACTGGAGCCTTAATCGTATTCATTCGCGGAATTGTACTCTGAATCATGGCATGGAGTGTGAGTTGCAGTTAGTTGACGGTAGTGAGAATACGTATGGGGAAGCATGGCAAACTGGTCAATGTCCTTATGAAATTGCACTTTATAGACGATGCACAGAGAAGCGTTAAAGAAATTCGAAAACGGATAGAACATTATGAAAGGAGGAATCTAGACCGTACTTCAAAATGGCTTAATGGAATACCAGAATGGGCACAGAAAGAGATTTACGACATAGACACGAAAATCAGAGAATTAAAATGGACAGTAAACGATGATTGAGGTCGGCGTACAAGTGCAAGAATGTGGTAAAATTCTGCTTATATCTAGTGGCATGGATGCGCTAAGGACGTGAGAAGTATTGTACATTAAACTAAAAAAGAGTTCCATCTCTCATACTTATCCACCGTTCCTTTTGTTCTGAGATTGCTGACCTCAACCAAGGCTCCTAAAATGCTTTGAGCCAATGTCAAAGCCCGTTGTCCCTGCTTGCGTTCGCATAAAATCTTCTGTTCGCTTGAATCCAATTATAAAATATCTTTGCCAAAACTCTAGCGGATCAAGAAATGGATTGAGAAATGGACTTTCTTGTTCCCGCTCTGATACAATGACATAATTTATGTGAATTAGTCTAGGGCTACGAAACACTTTAATGGATTATGATCGAGTGATATGATAAGCATAAGTATTAGTGGTTGTTATTGGATACGTAGAAACCGGTGAAGTAATGCCTCATATCCTAGATAAAGAGCATAGGTCCAAAATAATATTGTCAACACCGAATGAGCCCTCAGCTGTTGTAGCAGCGGACATAGTAGTGCAATCAATTATTCTCATACCAATATTCTATCACATCTGACAATGAAGGGCAGCTAGTAACCCAAGGAGACGGATATAATTGGAGATAAAGGCAATGAATATCCTTGTGGCTAAGTCAGAGACGATGTCGATGCTACATTAAATGGCAATTAGTGTATGGCGGTAAGATTTGACGATTCATAATAGCAATAGTGGGTCAGAAAAAACAGAAGTGTTGCATGGACCCGAAAATACAACTAAAGCTATCCTTGAATTCTTGTCCAATGCTCAAAGTGCTCTGGATATTTGTGCTGACTCTTCGTGGCCTTCAGTAGCAATGGGAGTTGACGTTTATAGGGACGCCTTGCGTGACGTATACGTTAGAGGGGTAAAATTTAGAATTGTTACCGAAATCACTAAAGATAACTTATCTTACTGTAAGGAGGTTAGGAAAGTTGGAGAGCTTCGTCACCTGGATGGTATTAAAGGAAATTTTGGTGTTAGCGAAAAAGAGTATACTGCCTCCGCAGCTTTGCAAGAAGCCACATTATTGCAGCAGGTAATTTACAGCAACGTTAAGGAAATCGTTGAACAGCAGCAGTATCTCTTTGAGGGCTTTTGGGATAGAGCAACTCCAGCTGAACCAAGAATCAAAGAGATCGAAGAAGGAATTATTCTAGGTGATACAGAGGTTATTCAGGATCCATTAAAAATACAAGAACGATTCATTCATTTAGTAATATCGGCCAAAGAGGAAATATTGTTAATACTCCCTACAATTAATGCATTTTATCGTGAAGAACGTCTAGGTATAATACGATTGTTAATGGAAGCAACAGTAGAACGGAATATTGATGTCAGGGTTCTGACTCCAATTAATGAGATCATTGAGCAAAACGTAGTGAGCATGATGGCACTAGCAGTAGATCAAGGAAAGTGTCTTGATATACGACCTGTCCACATGACATCAGCCGGAGTTACAGTAACTACCGTCACAATATTGGTAATAGATAGAAAAGAATCCTTGGTAATAGAAAAGGTAGACGACTCAAAGGAAGACTTTATAGATGCAATAGGATCGGCAACTTATTCTAATAGCAAACCAACGGTTGTATCTTATATTTCGATCTTTGAGAGTTTGTGGCAACAAACCGAATTGTATGAGCATGTTAAAGAATCAAATAAAAAGTTAGAGATAGCAAATGAACACCTTTTAGCAACGGAAAGAGCAAAAGAAGAGTTCATTTCAATGATAAGCCATGAATTAAAGACCCCCATTGTGCCTCTAAAAGGGTATGCTCAAATGCTTTTAAGACCAAAGTTCATGGGAACAGTAAATGAAAAGCAAAAGAAGGCTATCATCTCAATGCTTAGGAATATTGAAAAACTACAAGCTTTAGTTAATGATGTAATGGACGTTTATAAACTTGATTTGGGAAAGATAAAGTTCTCAAACTCTTATACAGATATCGGTACCCTGATAAATCAAATGATAGCAGAATTAAGACCACTTACTTTTGCCAAACAAATAGAGCTCAGCGCAGATATGAGAGATAATGTACAATTTCTTTGTGACCCAGATAGAATTGAACAAGTTCTCTCAAATTTGATAAAAAATTCAATAGACTTTGTGCCAGATAAAGCTGGTGGGAAGATAATTGTAAGGGTCGAAAAGGATAATACCAATAACTTGACTCTTACAGTAGAAGACAACGGTATTGGGATTAAACCAGAGAAAGCAGAGAAACTTTTTCAAAAGTTTTACCAGATTGATACTGGAGCTACTAGAAGGCATGGGGGCACAGGGCTTGGTTTGGTGATATGCAGAGGCATAGTCGAAGCTCATGGTGGTAAGATTTGGGTTGATACAGCCTATGAGAATGGTACTGCAATCAAATTCACTCTACCAGACAGACAGGAAAGAGAGCGAAGGTAAACAGCTACATGAAAGTATTGTTAATAGACGATAACAAGGACATCAATGAGATGGTTTGCTTATGCCTTGAAAGCCAAGATATCACAGTTAAGGTAGTTGATGAAGGAAGGGAAGGATTACGGTCAATAAAAGAGAATCATTTCGACGTGGTATTATTAGATCTAGCTATGCCTGGATTCAGTGGATTTGATATTTTCAAGGCATTAAAGGATGAAGATCTGCTAAGGTCTAAGAATATTGTAATATTCACTGCATCTTCTGTTACTGATAACGATGTGCAGGAGATGTTGTTAACTGGAGCAAAAGGAGTACTCAAAAAGCCTATATCAATAGACGATTTGATAGAAACGGTAGAAAAGTTTCGCCAAGAAAGAAACTAACACCATGTAGGTACTCCGATATCAATATGTACGATGCTGTTTTATATGTACAATCACGTAAGAATATGCTGTATCATTCTTGACGCACCGGTTAAACTCTCACGATGGAATAACAAGAGTAATTCACGGTACTAAAGAGGTGGTGGATGCAGAAGTAGCATTTTTCTACAATATAAATAAGAAAGCCGATACTTACATGAATTATACTAGACCTCCATTAGCTATCGGACTTGATCCAGTTAGAAATGCCTTTCTCGATGCCAAAAGTAGAGGAGTGCACTTGAGATACCTTACTGAGATTACCGAAGATAATCTATCATATTGCAAAGAACTATTGAAATTAGTTGATGAGTTACGCCATCTCGATGGAATTACAGGCAATTTCATGGTTAGTGAAACCGAATATGTTGCTCCCTTAATATTATTTGAACATGGACAAATCGCTCCTCAGGCAGTATACAGCAACACTAAGGAAATCGTGGAACAACAGCAACACATATTTGATAATTTTTGGAGTAAAGGGATATCTGCTGGTAATAAAATTAAGGAAATTGAAGAGGGAGTAGAACCAGAATTTCATGAAGTTATTACTAATGAAGATGATGCCAACAAGATCCTCCTGGAGCTATCAAGATCTGTAAAAAAAGAGGCACTATTCATCCTTCCTACTGATAATGCGATGAGAAGGGCGGATAGCTTAGGAGTCATAGATTGCTTGATAAACGCGTCACAAGTTGGTGCCAGCATAAAAATAATCTGTCCACTAAGCAAGAGGAATTCACAAATTCTAAGTAAAATTTCTGATCAAGCACCATCTATTCAAATTCTAAAAGGAAGTACTTCCCCTGCTGCCGGCGTGCTCATAGTTGATGGTATGAAGTTTTCCAGAACAGAGTTGGGAGAACCCAGTAATGATGATACAAATATACAATCATCGCGAGCAGCTCGTTTTACTGTTTATTCTAATAGCAGACCAACTGTAGAGCTATTTAGATCAATCTTTGGGTTACTTTGGAATGAACGTACATTAAATGAACAGTTAAGGATAACAGATAGTATGCAGAGGGATTTTATCAATATCGCTGCTCATGAGCTACGTACTCCTATTCAACCCATCCTAGGATTATCTCAGATACTATCCAATAAACTAGTAAACACAGAGTACGCAGATCCTTTGAATATTATAGTTAAAAATGCGTTGAAATTACAACGCCTTACTGAGGACATATTAGATGTACAAAAGATTGAGAGTAAGACAATGAATCTCAAGAAAGAACGATTCCACTTGAACAAACTGATATTAGACATTGTAAGAGAGTATAGAAATCAGCTCCGAAATAAAAATGGTAACTATCATGTTGAAATAAAGGTAAACGTAACTAACAAAGACATCCCTCTTTTCATAGAGGCAGATAGATATAGGGTTACCCAGGTAATCACTAATTTGCTGAGTAATGCGGTAAAATTCACTATGAAAGGAAGAATACTAATCTGCTTACAACAAAAAAAAGGAAATAACCCTCCAGAGGTGCTAGTCAGTGTAACGGACGCCGGTCAAGGGATAGATCCAGACATTCTGCCAAGGATATTTTCAAGATTTGTATCAAAGTCGTATCAGGGAACTGGATTGGGATTGTATATTGCCAAAGGTATTGTAGAAGCTCATGGTGGTAAGATACGGGGCAAAAATAATGACGAAGGCAAAGGAGCCACCTTTTCATTCAGTTTGCCATCAACTCATTAATACAATCCTGAGAGTAATGATATCTGTGCTTATGTGATAAATTATGATACGCTGAGATTACCCAAAGATGCTGTCGCATCTCATCTACACATAATGATTACGGAGAATATAGACACAGAACGTTAGAGCTAGTTGGATTATTTTGGGCAGTATTGCATTCCGTTTATGTCTACGCAGAAGTTGCGTTGTACGTTCATGTCCCGCACGTTGCGATCAGCCAGGCTGGCCATCGTGTTATAGTGTAAGAATACAATCCTGGAAATAGTTGTCCTAGTGGTCATGGTAAAGAATTTTTGTCGTGGTTGGGATGATGCTTCACGTGCGGTCATTAGAACGGCTACAAGTACCAGCAGCAGTAATTCCGTACAAATAGGCTGAGACATTCATAATTCTTTGGATCAACAACATTTTTGTATGGGACAAAATGACGGACAAAACCAAGCCGATGACGATTTTAAGAATCATGTCGAACTTAATGATAATCCGTTAATAGCTCAGGATAAGACAAAGCAATATAGTGAGGGATAGAAAATCAGGTATGACGATGAATTGAATATATTGATACATGGTTAAGAAAAAATCCATCTTTCTGATTGCTGCATCTTTGATTTCAAATCTGAAAGTACCTAAAAATGGATTCGCACTAAATCTAGCAGCGTAAAGGATCAATAATTTAATGTATCAATAATAATTGCCGGTCGAACTCAAGTGGAGTATCAAGTTCAGCTTCAATTACTCCTTGCTTCCTCCCCTGACTGCCTGCACTATCAAATTCCAGCTAGTGGACATAAAAGCGACGGCATAAAGTTAGTTTCAATAGTAAAAAACTCAGATCCAGTTACGAGTCTGCTGCCAGCTTGCAAAAGTCGTAGGATATCTAGGTACTACGTCTGTATTTCATTTCTTCTGCTTCCAACAATCATAAGGCCTTAAAAATGGCAGATTTCACTAATGTTAGCTATAGCAAAAGAGATAACCTTATGATGACCTATTGACTACTATTCTGGGGCAGTTTTCGCATAGCTTTTAAGCAGTTTCAAGGAAGGTTTTTACAATCTTGCTGGACTGCTCTGGATACTGATACCTTAATCCTTGTCCACCTCCCTAATCTGTACAAGCCAGGATCCTGGAATTTTTCTACAATTATTAAAGAATTAGCTGCTGGTAAAGCAACATCTTCAGTTCCCGTCATAACCAAAGTAGGTTTTAATCTTTTTGAAAGCTGACGGCAAATGCCACTCGAATTGGTTGCGTACCAATCTTCTACTAGGTTAAACTGTTGCAATAAAGTATTAGGAGTAATAATTTCTTTGGATTTTGGAATGGTTTCAAGGTAATTGGGATGCGATTTGATCCATTCTGGAGGGAAAGTGACAGATAGAAGTTTTTCTACATCCACCTGGCGATTATTTACAAAATCAGATAAAACCTTTACAACCTCAGGGTTTTGAGGTATACCATCCTTTCCCCCACATGTTGCACCGTTCGGTATAAGTCTGTTAACTTTTTCTGGATGCAAAAGAGTAAGATCTTGGGCTACAAAAGAACCCATAGAAAAACCAAGAACGTCTGCTTTTTTTATTTTTAGAGCATCAAGCAAGCCGGCAGCATCGTTTGCAAATTGCAGAATCGAGAATGGTTTGGTACCAAGTGTTGTATTACCAACTCCACGATTCTCGAATATAATCACCGTATGATTTGATGAGATTTTTTAAAATAGACTGCGCCCAAGCATCCATAACAAGACCACTACCGCTAAAAAGTAAAAGAGCATGACCTTTACCAAAAGTCTTGTGTGCAATGTCAACCTACGTGAACCTTTTTTGATGGCACACTTTCAATGTTTAGTAAATTTGTAATATTGGCGTTCATTTGATTCTGCTGGGCGTACACATACTTGTAAGGACCAGAATAATTATTAATTATCGTTAACGTAATAGAAGGGATAATAAGAACAGAAAAGATATTAATGAGCACAGGAGCAGCGTTTACTCTGATTCTTCTTATACAAGACATTTCTTTTGTACGTCCTTTATCGTGGCTTTAAGCATATCGTTTATTGGAAATGGCAATGCAAGAAACTCACCCGATAAGACATGCCTTTCTGCCCCCCATTCCTCGAATCGCAATAATTCATTAACGGATAATTATGCTCAAAACCCATCGTTGGCAACTCCGTCAAGGATAAACGGAATCTGTAATGAAGCTGAACAATTACTCTCACATACATGCTCATCTTGGTATAATAATCGATGGTCAATATTTTCTGGTAAATCCATTCACGAATGTTCATAGCATTACCGTTGACAATACTATTGCTACTACCACCTGTCGATATTGTAGCATACCGATTATGACTCATTGCGGTGAGACATGCTCCACTATGTGTTGTTTGCGTCGATCTACAACTGTTTAGGCTCTTCATCCTTAAATGATCTAGCAATCACACCTGATTCACCTTCGGATTCTTCTGCAAAATTTTAAAAAGAATGGAACTTTATGCGGCACTATATAGGCACACTTTGGACGAGAACTTTTCCCTGTAATCATGATCTTGACATAGCGCTCGAAATTAGGTGGGTAATAAAATAACACATCAAAAACAGGTAAAGACAGATCCGCATGCCCATTGCAAATTACCATTCATGTAAAGTGCGCGTTACCCAATAGAGGCTTGTTAATAACTGGGCTCTTCATTCACCTTAAAGCGAGTCAGTTTAGCATATTCATGTTCACCTTACTTCGAATCTGGTTCTATGTAATTTCAGACCAATTCTTCGCGGTCTCACACCTGACGGTCATTTGACAACGATGCGATCAATGTCGATAAATATGTGTCATTGTTTCATTCCTCGATGTTACCTGTTCGTCTACTAAGAGCTTGTTCGGTTGTTTTTACCGTTTTCATAGAACCTTCTAACATCGTCAAACCGGCATATAAGTAGGATCTCCAAGGGGCGGCCGTAATTGTGGAGAGATACAGAAAGAAAAGTAGCATAATTCTAGTTTACTTGTATGTCGTTATGAGTAGTTGTTGGGAACTGGGAAATGTGTTGAGAACAAATGCTTGTTATAAGACATAGTAAATCAAATACACATGCATAGCATCGGACAAAGCAATTTTACAAATTGATAACTTGTTTGTAAATTAAATACAGACTCTAATAACTAGAAAAACATGTTTCAAATACAAATAGGACTAGACGAATTAACCCCGTTTTTGAAATAGACTGATGATTGTATGAAGGCACAGCAATGGCACAGTTACCCAATCATATCCCATCACTTTAATATCAGCTTGCAACCTTGTTCGTTCAAAGATCTGATAGCTTGAAATGATATTTCGAAGTCTATAGATAATATTATGAGCATTAAGAGAACACAATGCTCAGAAGCAAGAAGTTCGAAATAAGATCCCGAATCGGCTCAAAAGGTTTGGTATAAGCATATGGGACTAGCTGGTGGATTATGGAATTTAATCTGGATAATTATTGCGATCATCATAATCATTATAGTACTTCGATTCTTAATACACCTATTGTTTATTCTTCCTACAACAATTTCTGGGGCTGAGGAAGAGATAGTGAATACCTATAATAGTATAACCTCTTTATTATCTTCGGCTTAATCATAGTCTCTACTATTTTCCATGATACAAAGCTACTAAAGCTAGAAGATGTGTGGTCAAAATAATATGAAGCAAAAATAAAGTAATATAGAGCCGAGTAAACTTTCTTTGCCTTCTTGATTTCCTCATTACAGACGGATGGAGTAGTACGAAGGTATTATTTCGTACGTCCATAAATATTGTTTTAAAGCAAAATTGACCATCTATATTTACGCCTGCAAAACGGTGCCCCGGGTTTACCACCAATTACAGTAAAAGGGACATTAATCCAGTTAGAAATTAAAATGAAAAAACATGAGGGATATGATGCCTCGTGGTGCAAAAAAGATGGCTATGGACTAATAATGGGCGTTTTGCCGATGCGTGGTAGTTACAATACCTCAAACACGAAATGTCTTAAAGAGTATAAGAGAATACAGTTAGCAATCTATCCTTTATTCTAGAATTTAACAATTATGATTTTAGTCAGAATGGACTGAGTGCCCTAGAGTTGTATGGCTCAATTTCACATAACCATGGTTATTGTAGAACGTTTTCCAGATAGTATGGGTAACATATTCTTAGGTAAGGGAACTATCCTTGGCAGAGCAAGTGGCACATTTGCAATGTTGACTACTACCACTAATGAGGATGAGGGTGGCTGCCGTTGCTGCAATATTCGTGCCAATTATATGACTCGTAGTCAGATGTACCTCACAGTTAGAAAAAAAACTAATGTCAAAAACGTCTGGCCTGCATGATGGCCCGAACGAAATATAAAAGAATTTTTGTCTAATTTGATGTGAGTTCTATTTAAGTAATGAATCTCTATACGCATTTGAACTTGACTGGTTTTAGAACTTAGAAGGGTATTTGACTTTGTTTGAATGCAAACTATTATGCAGGCAGTTTCATTTGCTAATATTGATAGCATAGTACTTATAAATAACAGAACTGTTATCTACTTAATGCGTCATACTAATAGAGTATTCTCAACAATATTATTGCAGCATAATTATTTATTACAAATCAGATGTACTATATCGATTATTTTCGCTCTTCTCGCGATTTGCAACAGTCAGAGTTGTGTATTTTACTAGCAGATATCATTCACAAAATGGAAATTATATAGATGGCTATGCCAAATAAAAACATGACAAGTGAAATAATTATTATTTTTGGTAACTTACAATACCTAATTCTATATTTTTTCGAGTAATTTAATTTTTAGTCTTTGAAATTCTTCATTAGTTAAAATTCCTTTTTCTTTCAGGTCAGCTAATTTAGTCAACTTGTCTACCGGGTCCATCTTCGACTCTATATCTTCTGATTGCCTTTCGTCTTGACTATAGTTGTAATAGTTATAATTTGGAGTCCGTTGTGGCTGGCGATGCATAACTTGACCTGGGTGCTCGCCCCTAATTCCTTGTTGGATAAATGCATTGGCCTTTTCTGCAATGTGGGTATTAGTACCCTTGACTGCGATTTCGTCAGTGTGGAAGCGAGATTTTAGGAATATGTCCGTATGAATTATACCTCGCCTCAATCTAATATCGGCAATATCCTGATAATTGACATCTATTATTTCAGATTTAAGTCCAACCCAAATGGGCTTTCGATAAATTACTCTCATATTTGTGATATAAATGGAGACAGGAGTAACAGCTGAACCCCCTGGACCGATTCTTGATTGTCTGACACGCAGCAGGACATGTTCTTTCTCTAGCAGTTGCTTTTCTATGTCAGAATCGACTTCTATGGTCGGAGTGGATTGCAATCACCTATCTAGTAAAATCCATTATTTATTAAGGGTGTAGAATAAAGTATAGCCTATCAGATAGGGTAAATTTAATTTAGAAGTATAATATACAAATATCTATCCTAACGGCAATAAAAACGAAAAATCTACGAAGCCTTCTACTATACATGACTCTAGTGACAGCGAATTCATTGCAAATGGGAATGTGGAGCATGCATCTGATATCGATTCTGGTCCTTGTCATATTTTGTGTTTCAGCATTATATCTGTGAAGAAGGATATGGATTCTCAGATCGCAAGGTTAAGTCTGACTCGGATACTATTTAGTTTTGAAAGCAGCAGGTTTGTGGGCGTAGCAGCGGCCACCGATTACTTGCGAAGGATCTTACAAAAAAAGAGATTGAATATAGTCGTCAGCTATATGTTTATTTCAATCGAAATGCTCGATCGAGGTCCTGATAAATAGTTACCTGGACTAAACTGGCTACGTTGCCATATGGGCTTCTTGTATCTATGACGTCCTTCAACTGGGAGAGGTCGTTAGCAACTTTAGCTATTGTCGACGTTGTCGCGGATGTCACGTGTGTTGAGAGAAGCGCTTCAGTGAGCATTACTTTTGCCTGTGAAGTCAAGGCTTGGGCGCTTTGATAAGCAGACATATTCAGGACAATACTTCGGCTTGGCGCAGCACCGGGGGTAGCAGAGGCACTACTATTGATATTGTTAGTATTACCTCTATTTGCACTTGATATTCCAAACGCGTATCCGTACTGTCTAAGTGTTTCATTCACCAGATCTTTGGTAGCTTCGCTGTTAATTGTAGAATTACTAACATGATCTTTTGGAACGCGTACAGCAATAGCTTCCTGTAATGTGGCATTAAGATTAGCGATTCTGGCGTTAACATCTGCTTGTATGGGAGAGGGAATTGATTTTACTGCGGTTTGCAGGGCATTTGCTGCGCTAACTATGTCAGCTGCAACTCTTTTGTTATTTTCAGATACTTCAATTGGCAGGACACCAAATGTGTGATTAGCGTTTACTATTCCCACGACAGATTTCGCATGTTCTTGTGCCAAACTGAGATTTGTAGCAAGATTTGTTTGTGCAAGATTACCTTCAGCTTGCAGTATTCTTATAACTGAAAGAAATGACGCGCTCTCATCTCCAGTAAAAGTATGTGCGTAAGCTAATTGTTTGAATGGAGTGGTTATTGCTACAGACAACGAAACTAGCAGTAGCAAAATAACAATAACGGCAGTACTCTTTGGTGTAGAATTACTTTTTAGTAGCTTTTCCATTGAATATGATATGTTAGAATACATAAAATAGTTTGTGGTACAACTACCGAATTGCAAAAACGTCCTTGTGTTTGAAAGAACTACTTTGTACTCTTTTTCCTATACCGATGGCATATGGCAAGTCCCATCGCGCTCGGAAGACTATAAAGCAAACTATCGCCAGTCGAAAGTAACGAGCATTTTCATTCTCTTCGATACATTTGTTTGACAATTTCAAATATAAGCTAAAACTCTTAGTGTGTACTAGTATCAATACAGAATAATATTTCTTCGTTCCAATTTCTTTCATAGCTTTTAGGCATCACTGTAGTAGTTGTTACACCTTTAATAATACCTGTGAAAGGCAAATTAAGCAATTAATTCTTCGTGTTTTTGTGAGCATTCTTGGTGGTTTCGATTGGCTCGAATAGCGAATTCGACTAGCACCGACACAGCTGACATACATGGCTGATCCTTTAGTGTAAAAAAATACACCTGAAGGAAAGAGAGCAATCTTTTTTTTACAACGGCAGTCTCGACTCATTTTATCCTTTCATAATATTTTGGAAGTTCTTATTTTAAATATTTTTTAAGACCGCGTCTTAGTGAAGCCCGAACGTATTCTCTTAAGAGGACCGCCACGGGCACAATTGCTCGGTAGTCACATCTATCATAATTATTAGACCATTTCTAAATCATTCAATTTGATAATACATAGCACGCAATTAAGGAATAAGGAACAATTTTGGGGCGGCGATGTTCCGATGTCTGTTCTTATCCTATTTCAATACATTTGCCGCATAATACTTAGATAGTTGCATACATGACTCGATTCATGGGTTGAATTGTTGCTTTGTCGATGCTGGAATAATCAGCTCCTTGTGGATCAGTGGATGAGGACGTACTTGTTGTACTTATAACCAACCAGTATTTCTCCTTTGCTATTGTTTATCAAAGTATCGATGACCTTATTACGTTCTGTAGACGGAAATTCCGGTGTTTCAATAGAATCGATTGCCTTAAATTTCGAAGAGTATTGAACAGCCTTTCCGATTAATTCTTGAGCTTAATATACAATATCATACAAAGCCAAAGCGAGCTCATGCATCTTCTAGATAGTGGATTTTCGAGCCATCTATACTTAGAAACCTACTCTGGAAATGAAAATCGCAACCATGGCGATCCTGTCTTAATATGGTAACTAATAAATTTCCTTCTTGGATGCATTATTGCCAGCCCAGCAACAACAACCTATTTCTTCCAGTTTGCGAGTACAATGTGGGCATTCCCCAGAAGATTTGCTAGATTTACAATCGTCTGGTAAACATCCGCAATCAGCACATTTGATTTGCATAATCTAAATAGTCATATTTGACCAATCAGTTTGCAGTTAAATGTTTTATGACGTATGCGATATTGGAATAGACAACAAAAATAGATGGTTTAGTTGCGATCTTGATACTAAGCTCCCAACCAATAATTCAAAGGAGGAAAACACAATCTTCAGGAACGTAGCAAAGTCTATCAAGAACCATATTGGAGAATTCATGTGGCACTAGTAATTATAATTATGTTTCCGATATTGAGAACCTGCTAGGAATAATTGAGATAGGCTCCTTCAAATTACTTTGCATACGATTAGGAAGAATGACTGATAATACTGGCAATCCTAAGGGGGCAACGGTATCTAGGAAGTACGTCAGCCAAAGTAGAACTTCCGCTCGTCTCAGCAAGCTGCGGCCGTGTGGAACGAATCCTGAGATAATCTGACCTAATTGTATTAATACTCTACTTCATTATATTTTGCTTCATCATTTTATAAAACTCTTCATCAGACATGCTTCTTTTGGCTTCCATCCACGTTTCTATATCCTTTCCAGCTAAATACCTGGGACTAGGATTTTCACTTGTAACAGCATTAAGCACTACTTTTGCTACAACATGGGCAGAAGAGCCATTCTCTAACATAGGTTCAAAGCTTGCAGCCATTTTTTGAATAATTTGTGAATATGGGGAATTCGGATCTTGAGATTTCTTGGCAGCAACCATACCCTTCTTTGTGATAGAGCCATAGGTGTCAACTGGATTAATCTTGATCGCTAAAGATGCAGGTCTTCCTTTGGAAGCCGGTAGTGTGAACAGAAATACACCTGGGATATTAGTAGCCATCCTTCCCCAATTTCTTCCTTCATTAAGGAATTGTTTTAGCTTTTCATTCGCTTCTTCTGCCACGCCTATGTTACTAAGGTAGAGGATGTTATTTTGTATCTGGCATTACATGCGTTTCGTGTTCCTCGTGTCGGTGTAATTTTTTTGCTATAATTCGTACTATTAGAATTTTTGGACTTTCCCTCACAAATTGCAGCTGACTG
>QHBN01000161.1 GCA_003176995.1 Candidatus Nitrosopolaris wilkensis | reverse complement strand
CCCGGACTTCTGCATCTGAAGCAAGCCCGACCTTGACTCCCTTAACGTCAGTTTTGTGCAAAATCTCAGGAGAAACGATTTTTGCGACTAGTGGGAACCCAATCTGCTTTGCCTTTTCGACAGCCTCTGATTCAGTCTTGACTAATGCGTACGTCGGAACTTTGATTCCATATTCAGTCAAAATCTCTTTCGCAGATTCTTCTGTTATTACCTTATTCTTCTTAGAAATGATATTATCAAATATTTCTTGGACCCTCTTAGCCTCTTTTACCATTCAATTACCAAGAAAAAAGCTGAGAGAGCTTCTAATTAACTTTACGCGTTTCATGTACTTACGGTAAATAATTCGGACCCGAACTTATCCTAATTAGTAAGCCTTGATGGTCGTATTAGGTACTGCCAACCGAGTATCTCGCGGTATGGCGGAGTGGGTTATCCATTTATCAGCCGAATGATAAGGCAGATAATCGATCAATTAAGAATTTTCAGGAAATCCTTATTCCAGAGCAAAAAACGTTAACAATTTCGGCAGTTGCGTGGTCGTGGTCGCAATTTAACATACTTAATTGAGACCTATTTGTATGCCGCGATGATAACCGCTCCGCCCAGCAGCTCCGTATGAAAGTCTACTTTGGAAAAATATTCCTTTAGCAGATTATTAAGCTCAGAGTTTTTTGGCCATCTACAATAAGTACCATACAGAGCTTGAAATTTTAGCCCCACCTTTCCTGCAACTGCAAAGGCCAGAATCTTAAGTATATGCCTCAAGTAAAAAGATACACATGCCTCTATCAATGGATTATCAGGTTTACCAAGATCTACAATGATTAATCGTCCTCCGAGCTTCAGGACTCGACTGATCTCAGAAATGGCCGGTCGAAGCTGAATCGCATCTCGGAGCGAATAGCCACAAAGAACCGCGTCAAAGATATTGCTCTTAAAAGGCATATATTCGAAGACTCCTGAGGACATGGTAAATTCCGAGGGTCCTGGCAGGAACAAGTGTTTTGCAGCAGCTAGCATTTCAGGGATAGGATCATACATGATAATCTTAGATGTGCCATTCGTTTCGTTAAGCGCAATTCGTGACATATTCCCATAACCTGAGCCGGCATCCAGCAGAAGGTTGCCCGGATGAACTCGTCCATGAATTCCTTTTAGTCGGAATTTCATGTCTTTTCCCAATGAAATGGCCCTGTTTACTTTGTCGTACACTGGAATTACAAAGCGTAACACTTCGATAACCTCGCCCCAATAGCCACGACCAAGTCCTGACATCTCTAGAATCTAGTGCAAGAACCCTTGCTATTAATTTTCACATATTTTTTGTAAGTGCTTTGCTAATGACTATAGAAACGATGGAAGCAATCTGTATACCGGAGGTCTGTTGCTTATTGATTTTTTAGCTTTTAATCCGTCCTTCGTTTGTGGCATTCATCTGAGCTCTAACAAGGATTAAATAAGTACTATTCTTATAGAAACTCCCATGCCGTCGGAGAGAGAATATGTTTGTCCAGATTGTGGTTGCCTTTTGATACATAGCAATCCGCTTACTCTCGAGAGCATGATGGATGTTCATAATCAGCTTTGTGTTGTCAAACGCCAAAATTCAATGGCTTCGCAGCCCGGTAATAAGATATCTGCTCCGCCAAAACCTGTGACAACTGGAGTTCAAAGACCCAGTGTGACTTCTACCACTCCTAGCATTACTACTACCGCTGCTACTACCGCTGCTACTACCGCTACTACTACCGCTACTACTACTACTGCTACGACTGCAGGTAATGCTAATACCACTATATCACTTAGTGGCACTGGAACTAATTATTCTAAAGCTGAAGGTCCTATCGATCCTGAATTCAAATCAAAGAGGCAGGTAGTTGGCAGTTTCCAAGGAATAAAAGTATGGGGACCACTAGACCCACCAGGACAGCTGGGCATATGGGGCACACAAGTAACTGTAGATTTTGATATATGCATAGCGGATGGTGCATGCATTGAGGCCTGTCCTGTTAATGTTTATGAATGGCTAGATACTCCTGGACATCCTGGCTCAGAGAAAAAAACATTTATGGCTAGAGAAAAAGACTG
>QHBN01000160.1 GCA_003176995.1 Candidatus Nitrosopolaris wilkensis | reverse complement strand
AGAGGTAAGCTAAATGCAAACGAAGCTCCTTTACCTTCAGGATAATTATTTTTACCCCATATCTTACCACCATGAGCTTCGATTATGCTTTTTGATATGAAAAGACCAAGTCCGGTACCCGTAGTAGATTTCGTTACAAATTTCGTGAACAGTCTAGGTAATATTTCGGAATCTATGCCAAGACCAGTATCGCTTATACTCACAAGAACCTCAATGTTATTCGTTACCGCAGCTACACTTACAGTACCGTCAATTGTAAATTTAATGGCATTACTTAGAAAATTCCAAATGACCTGATTAATCCTGCCCTTGTCTGCTTCTATAAATATATCTTCTTTAGAATTTATAAACTCTAATTTGAGATTAGTATCTTTGTGTTCTTTAGCAACCTGGTTGTTGGAGTCTGCAATGGCATTTAGTATCATCTCACTTAGATTGAATAATTCTTTTTTTAGACCTAGTGATTTGCTTTCTATTTTTGTGATGTCGAGAATGTCTTCAGCAAGTCTTCCTAGTCTCTTTGCATTTCTAATTATAACGTCTAGATACTCCTCTTCTTGCTTTTTATCTGTTTCTTGGAAACGAAGAACATCGGCTAATCCAAGTATTGGTTGTATAGGAGTGCGTAGTTCATGAGCTGCTATATTAATAAATTCCTGCAGCATTATATCTTGATTTTTCAATTGTTCATACAATTCAGTAGATACGTATGATAAAACGTCTGGTCTGCTATTAGAGTAAGTTGATAGTCCTACTGCTTCATCGAAAGTTCGCTTTGAATCATCTCTTAATTCCATAACCAATGTGACTTTTCTGTCAACTACCAGGAACGTTGCTTTAGTATCAGACATTTTTTCGATATATCTAATATCAATACATTCAGCATAATTTTCTTTCAAGTGTCGTAATATATCTTCAGTTGATTTATGCGAAGGCATCAATATTCTAACTTTTACATTACGCTCTCTTGCTGGCTTGTTCTGAAAACAGTATTACTCCCATATTCTTTTGTCTAATGAAGGCATCATTGGTAGGAAACATTATGATTATTTCTTTTTCAGCCTTTTTTACAAGATTTAAGCATAGGTCCCTTGCTCTAGATGACATTGGAATAACTTCTACATCTGCCCACTCAGCTCCCACCTCAATATCTCATATTCTATCTTCCGCATCAATTCCATTTTTCCATAATTGGAAATGATAATCATAATGAAGAACCAGTAACGTTGGTAGTTAATGGATCAGGCAAGCCATTACGATGGGCATGATAATGAACGTTGACGTCGGAAATGTGAATGCTGGTTGGACAGAAGGTGTGGTTACTGTAATCAAAAAAGTCAATGTATAGACTTCAAAAGCGGCGATACACAGTGGACCTATGCTGATGTAGGATACAGCGAGGAGGAGGGAGCCGTTTCAAATAAAAAATAATTATTAATTGTTGCCATTGAGGAGACTCACGAATCAGAGGTTAAAGTATTTATAAAGAGAAGTATCGAGAAAACAAGATTGAAAGTTGCTCTTACATTATTTGTTTAAATCGGATTATGGTTGAAACAACGGAATTCACGTGGCTTGGAGCGGCGCGATGTAATTTGAATCGAACTAGGATAGGATTGAAACGTGATTGGGTCGGTAAACATCGGACCTGCGTCAACAATTTGTTTATTATCAGGAAGGCGGTCTAGGAAGGTCTTTACAAATCTATAATATATTTCACGGTTAGTCAGGTTGACGCGATCATTATGCAACTGAACTATTGTATTTGCATAACCTCACGTTATGGATCAATTGTGTGTGATTAGCCTTAGATAATTTGCTATTCCAAGGGTGTTCATTTAATATGATACGACATATTAACTAAAAGAGCCAGAGGAATTCCGTTTGGTTGTTTTCAAAATGTCTAGCGTGATGAAGATTGGATGTCCAGTATTAAGAGTCAGAAATATTGAAAGTCTTGGCTTTCTACGAAAAAAACCTCGGACTGCAAGTCAGTAGAAGGTATCATATTGATAATGGTAATGATGATTTAGTCTGTGAACTAGACGTCAAACGCAAGTCCTTCTTATCTACTAATGGTCCGCTTCTGATAATACAGCATGATCCAAATGCGAAAAATGTTTCTCAAAATTCAGCCGGACTCTTTCATTTTGCCATACTTGTTCCTGATAGAAAGAGTCTTGCCTCGACATATTTGGCAGTTAGAAATTCCGTAGTATGCGATGATGGATTTGCCGATCATTCAGTCAGTGAGTCATTGTATCTGAGAGATCCCGAAAATAATGGAATAGAAATCTACCATGACCGACCAATTATAGAATGGCCACGAGATAATGAAGGACACATCATGATGGACACCATACCACTTGATCTGAATTCTATAGTATCAGAGGAACTTGATAAAGAGGAAAGAGAGAATACAGAAGTATTTCCTACTGGGGCAAGAATCGGACACATCCACCCCAGAGTCACAAACCTTGAAAGGTCAATCAAGTTTTATCATGAAAAACTAGGGCTTGACATAACCTTAAATTGGCGCTCAATGGGTGCCGCTTTCCTTTCTGCAGGCGGATATCATCATCACATCGGGATGAATACTTGGAATAGTTTAGGTGGTGATGTTCATATTCATGGGGAGGCTGGACTAGAATATTTTACTATAATCGTTCCTGATAGATCATTTATTAACGCAATTAAATCCAACACACATGATCCTGTTAGTTCTGAGCAACAAAAACAGAGGGTTGACAAGAATCAATTCTTGGTTTTTGATCCAGATGGGATTCAGATTGTGATCAAATCTGAATAATTATTCATGATGCATGCTCCATTGTATCGGGCGGATTAGTAAAAATAATGTGCGTGTAGAATAATTAAGTAATTATTGTATGTTGATGACGTAATGAGTGCTGAAGAAAACATTCGACTGATGAAGACATTGGATGACTCATGGAATAGCCAAGATTGGGATACATTCATTTACTAAACGTCATACTGAGGACGTCATAGTTAGGTGGCCAGGTCAAACTGAGCCAACAAGAGGTCTAAATGCACATCGAAATGAAGGCATGGAACTGTTTAAGACATTTCCTGATAACCTTGTCCAAAACAATCCCTATAAGGTGCTTTTCGGTCAAGGAGAGTGGACTTGCTCGATTGCCATATTCACAGGTACTCACAAAGGTCCTATGATGGGTCCTGGAGGGAAAACGATTCCATCTACGAACAAGAAATTTCAAGTTGATTTTTGCACAGTGGCTCACTGGAAGAATAGTCAAATTGACGAGGAGAATCTGTTCTATGACCAGGCGGGAATGATGAGGCAACTTGGCTTGATGCAGTAAGTATCAGAGGATCGTTCTTAGGTAGGTCTGTCAGAAAACTGAGAAGATAAGAACGATCATTCGAACACAATAGGCCTTAGAAGATTTCATTAGTAATTCGTGTAGGGGGATCGTTGTCTGCTTGTTGATGCGTTTCCTGAAGATCATCTCTCATTCATTAAATGGTCGCATATCAGTCTGTTGATTAATCTCTGTTTCATAAATAACAGTTGCTTTGGTTCTTACCGTCAGTTCTTTGTTAGCCGATACAAACCTGATGCATACTCGTATGGTAATCTCTCATCTACGTATTTTCGAATATTGTATTTTGCTTTCTCTCTAAGGTATGATACACCATGACGTTAAAGGGAGAGATGCGCAACTGGCCCCTACAAAGACTGGTCAGTCTGTGGCGAGCCCGGCCCAGTCAGTAGGACACTCAAGGAAGTGGTGCCTTAAATCGATAGCAATTATCACAAAAAACTCAATATTAAAAGCTACAACTCAAAGATAAAGACTTTGGCCACAGATATTGTTACACAATGCCTTACTGCCAACTGCAAATTTTGTCTCGGATCGTATTGCAATGATGTTTATGGGTAGAGGCTGATTTTTGATAAAGGTTAAGTTCTTGGATTCAATTAGAAGATAGAGGCAAATCTTATGTCTTTGGATATGACTCTGGTTAATCAAGCTGAACAAAGGGGTTACTTAATCTTTAACGAAGATCATACTAAAGTTACGTATAGGTGTGGAAGAATTTATTCTGATGATTACACAAATCCAGAAGAAAAGGTGCGTGCAGCAATATACGGATGGTTAATTATAGAAAAAGGATATCCCGCGAATAGAATAGAAGTAGAAGTTCCCGTGCCTAGACGTACACCTGGTGATCGGGCCAATATCGTCGTATTCTTTGATGATGCGCGTGACGATCCGTATCTTGTAGTCGAGGTTGCGGCAAATTCAGTGTCAACGACCGAATGAATACAGAAAATCGAACAAGGATTTGGGAATGCAAATAGTTTGCGTAAAACGCGCTATCTTCTGATTGATCATGGAGAGGACTCAATTTTGTTCGACATCGCAAATCATCCTCCAAGAGAACGATATAAGAACAAGCTGGGCGGCAGACAAGCTCTTTCTGCTAACTACGCCATTGCAAAACAGTTTCGATTGATTGCGGGAAGCACGGAAGATATACAACCACTTAGTCCTAAGGCTCTTGAAACCCGTGTGAGGCGTGCACACGCTGCCATCTGGGCTGGCGGCAAACGCGACGACGTAACTGCCTTTGGCGCATCAATAGTTTTTTGATGGTACCTTGGCTTTTTAGGAAGAGAGAATCAAATCTAATAGGACATAGTTCAACCACTAATTGGTACTCAGTTTTTTGTTAAACCCACGTGATATGAAACTCATAGATCTCAAGGTAATGTATCTCTCAGTAAATGTCTTACCAGGATCTCCAACTATTATTAATCTCATCAATTGTCTGCTTGTGGCAACATTGAGGTGTTAAGGGCCATGAATCCTAAAATCTCTGAAAGAACGCGAGAGGTCTTAATACGGCTTTCATCATGATGTTGATATTACGACTTACATTTGTAATACAGTCAGTCGGAATTTCTCCAAATGAAAAATCCATCTTTACGTGCTGTATCTTTGTATAGCATTATAGAGATATAGTTGTGCAATTAATATTCTCCGCAACACAGGTTTAGTCTTGGAATGAAAATCTAATAAAATCCAATAAACAATATCGAACGGCGGCCTCAATAGGACCTGATGATAAATACTATCGTCCAACTCATGAGGAATTGCTTGAAGAGTATCAGAAAGCAGTTGATAATCTTATCCTATCAATTCTACTCGTATTGCATATATAATGCTGGCTGTGGTTAACTGAATATTTCTGTTCACATAGGAGTGTATATACATGATATAAATCATATATACTGACGATGATACAGTTCCTTCTGTATAGTAAGGTAGAATGCGAATGAGGATGTTATTTGAACATTGCAAAATCTTTTTCGAAGTCTTGTCAATTGTAAAGTTCGCAAAATCAATGTCGATTAGCAAACATTGCCACATGATCCCATAGATAGTGTAATTTTGTCATGGATTTTCAGCTAATCTTTCAGGTGAAATTCCTGTTCTAAAGCATTGTCCTTCTTTTTAATTATTTAACAATAGTAGAGTAATTCTTGGTTAGAAATGAATAACCTAAAATGTATTAAATCCAAGACCAGTAGGGCATACCTCGTATCTTGCACTGCTTCCTGATAATACTTCTTGCTTTTTCAGCAGCTTCCGCCTCATTAGAACTTTTGAGGTATTGGATGATTAGTTCCTCATACAATTTTTTTGCGCGTTCCTCTGTAAACTCCTTATATTTTTTATGCACTATCGGATTGTTGTGAATAGATGAACTACCATTTTTATCTGAAATCAGCTTGTCTCGAATACCCTTCATTTCGTTGTATTCTTTTTTACACTCGCTACATCGATGATCAAAAAAATCTGCGTGGATGGTACACACTGTCATATTTGGAATAAGAATTATTTCCCAATCATATAACAATATTCCTGAATTAGTAGTTTGCGTTGTTGATTGCGGCAACGCACACTTTTACTACTTGCCATTATAAATGGAAAGGCGTCAAAAATAAACCGTCCACTTTATATGCACAGGCGATCATTTCTAAATTAGCTCAATCGTACGTTATACCTGTGTCGAGATATTATCGCCCTAACCAAAATGCAAATATGCATATTCCGTGATATGTCATACAAATCGATGCTGCCTTATATTTTTTGTCTTTAACTAGGGACAAAGGTGCAAGGGTTACTCTCTTTTCAAAGGCATCAACAAGATTGTGTTTTATATTCTTTAATCGCACCACGCCAATGTTAATTATGGCGATGATAAACAATTTATCCTGAAAGGAACACTATTCAGGTTAGAAATTCGACATGTAGAGGATTTCGTGACGGTGTTCTGTTAGATATTGTGCCAGCTATACGGTACAATATCTATCCAATTTTCAATAAAAGCAACATTACCTTCCGATATTGTTAAATGATTAGGTCAAGCACTCGTAGGGCGGTAATGGAGGAAATCCAGCAAGCTTCGAGCCTTAGAGGTTACGTCTTTGCCTGCACGGAAAAGTCTCAAAAAGAGTGTTTCGACCGTATGCTTTTTTCAACCAATAAACTCTATGAAGATAAGGTCTTGGGTATTAAAAAGGGTGATCTGCTATTTTTGCTTAACATAGACAGCCATATTCTCTACGGTGCTTTCAATGCAAAATCCGATGGTAGAATAAATATCAGTCCTGAAGCCTGGGGTGGCAAGTATCCATTTCAAGTGGAAGTGGAAAAAAATGGCGAAATCAAGTCTATGAAAAGTGCTGAAAAGATCCTTTCTAAGATGGGCATTAGTTGGAAAAAAGCCTTCGATGAAAATAAGACAAAATTACTTTTAGATTATCTAGAGGATCCAATCGGTTTTTCTTGGAGAGGGATAGTCCCTGAGATGGAAGCAACACAAATTAATGACAAACCTCGATTGGAAGCCACAACTTTATGGGACTATCCTAGGCAAAGCTATGGTAAGACTATTAAGGGCAATAACAAGTACGCGGGCGTCACACCAGCCTTCATCATTTATAACTTGGTGAAACGTTACACAGAGCCTAATGACCTTGTAGTAGATCCCATGGCTGGCAGCGGCACAACTCTTGATGTATGCAAGGAAGAAGGTCGTATGTGTATTGCCTATGATATTGTTTCAACAAGACCAGATATTATTCAAAGTGATGCAAGGAAAATCCCACTTTCCAATGAAAGCGTTGATATGATTTTCATTGATTCACCTTATGGTGACAACATAGATTATAACGATCACATCGACAATATAGGAAACATCTCATCAGAAACAGAAAGATTCTATGAAGAGCTAGAGAAAGTAATCGGTGAATCGCATCGTATCTTGAAATCAGGAAAGGTCTTAGGATGGCTTATTGGTGATCAGTGGGTAAAGAAAAGATTTACTCCTGTGGGTTTTAATGTCCATCAACGATTGTGTAAATACTTTGATACTGTAGATATAATATGTGTAGCGCGCAGAAGTCAGACTTCAAATACAGGGATATGGTACAACAGAGCGCTTCGTTTCAACTTCTATCTACGTGGTTTCAAGTATCTTTTCATAATGAGAAAGCCCCTATCAATAGAATTCAAACCATACCAACAATCTAATCGAGTAATTAATTGGGCTCGATATTCGCGAGGAAAGCAACGCGATAGGACTTCCTTGAAACCAGAGAAATAACAGAATGCATTAATTACAATTTTATGAGTAAATGAAAACCAAGCAAGGAATTGACATTTACAAGCATAGCTGCGTGAAGTCAAAGAAATTCACAAAATGACTTCATGGAAAGTACACCAGCAAAACGTTCACTAATGAAACATAGAATACTTGCAAAGGGTTTTTGATAATTCTATTAATTCTAGCGGCATCAATATTATCATGATTATTTTTGTTTCGTGTTAGCCTAATGCACTCTCATGTTTGTACTTTTGAGTCCATATAATACTGTATATTTAGTATAATCATAGCGATGTCATTATCTACTCCTACTTTTTTTCTATATCCATAGGTCTGCAACGACTAAATAAACCCATTTACTATTTCCAAATTAACTAAATTCATCCTCTTACCTCGTACTTTCTTTTGCCGTAAGCTTTTTAATCAGATGAATCAAAATAGGAATAATTGTCAGAGGAGAAGGCAAAGGGACGGTTTCCCAAGATATTAATTGGAATAGATGGCTCAGAGGAGTCAATTGACGCATCACGTTATGCTATTGCAATAGCAAAAAAATACAACTCTCAATTAATCGCTATATTCGTTCTTCATATGCACGGAATTAGATCTGTATCTTCGACTTTCATTACCGCACCTACTTATGGAGTAGAAGGGTTTAAAGAGGAAAAAAGGGCGGCTCAGGAATGGTTAGATAGAATTAGATTAGAAGGTCATGCAGAAGGCATAGACCTCGGAACGGAAATTGTTGAAGGTTCTACATCAGTTGAGGCTACGATAGTAGACTATGCTGAACGTGAAGGTATAGATTTGATTGTTATTGGCACCCGAGGAAGAACCGGTTTTAAAAGATTATTGCTTGGAAGCGTTGCATTGGGTGTTGTAACATACTCGCCTTGTCCTGTAATGGTGGTAAAATAAATGGTGTACGGTACGGTACTAACGTCCGTGCTCTGGTTATATCATATGGACAAAAAGTTAGAACATTGGCAGTCATCCGTTTTTAGTTTAAGTTATGACTACAGTAAAGTGCCATCGCTCAGGTTATTCTATTACCTATTTTGTTGTTAACAAACCTTCGTGAGAAAGGGTCTTAATTACAGAATGTTTTCGGCTATTTTAGCAGCTTCGGAACGCTTGGATTCCTCGGTCCTATACATCCAGTACAGCATTATTTGTAGTTGTATTGTCGTTAGATCCATCTATTGCTGCGTCAAATCTGAACGGCTGAGTGCATAATACCTCGGACCTAGATCGATTCGGTGCACTTAAAGTGAAACCTCCATACCGATATAGGATTCATGTATAATAAGCAGACGCTGACGGGTATATGAGATGCTAGAGAATATTTGCCAAGTGATAACTTCGTAAGAAGACCCTATGGTTAAAGATCCGTAGAGTAGTTTTAATCTTACTACTTTGCCTCTGATTGTGTTAAGGAATTTAGTCTAGCAAGTTTTGATTTGGAGGCAATATACTGGGTAATATCTTTTTCACTCGTCACGGCAGGCCTTTCCTTCTTTGCGAAGAATCCGATTATTGTTGGTTCAAAGTTGTGTTTTCGCAGATCATCTACAACCAAACTTGCTACGTCCTTTGTTGCAACTATAAGATGACAGCCGTTGGAAGAGGCAGTTGCATTTTCAATTAGCGATTCCTTTGTTGCAAACTTGCCGATTTCTTCATACTTCATTGGAAGCTCGTTAATTACAATGTGAGAGTTCGTCAGTTCTGCCAGTTTTCCTATGGCAAAGAAACCTTCTGTGGTAACAGGATGAACAGCCGTTATATTCGTATTCTTGTCGTATGCCATACCAAAATCAGGACAATATTTTGATATTACTTTTCCTAGTGAAAAGTGCGGTTCACTTAGACTTTTTATAGTATCATCTTTTGCAGCAGAAAGAACATCTAACGAAATGCCGTTTTGCTCAAATTTGACTATATTATTATGATCCATTTGTGTTAACATGTATAGGCTTAAAGCTGGCATCGCTCCCATTTTACTTGAAAGAATAATTTGCATGCCTTCCTCCACCTGATCGTATCTGGTAGGTAATTCTTTTACAGTGTTTGCAATTGCAGTTGTACCAAAAAAGAGATTGCCAATCTTAATGGAACTGTAGTCTTCCATAGCTATATTATAACGAGAAGTAAATGAATCAAGATTTATTCTAATCTTGTCAAGCATCTGTTCGGTAGGCGCATCATATACAGGAAACAATTTGAATCCTAATGTGCATCCGAGGAGATTGAGATTTTCCATTCCGGCCGTCAATGCAATGTTGCTGTGAATTTCAGATTCCGGTCTCTGCGTCGGGTCAGTTATTTGTGTCACAGAGTTATTAGCAGATGTATAACCTACTTTGTCGCCTCTGTGTAACTCTATATAATCTAGAAGTGCAAATTGGGCTTCAGGACGGGTTGTCAAAGCCATGGTGTTTTTTCTTATGCACACCTTTGAATGAAAACTGTTGAAGAACTTTTGAACTGCTCCTGAGAGTAATGCTGGATCATAACCTAGAACAGTATGAATGCGGAAGATTGTAAGTGCTCGTTTAATTTCAACTTCCTTTTCAATCACAGGATTTTCGAAATTGTATACTCTTCGAGTAAGTTCAGGGATCTTTCCCTCTGTATAATAAAAAGTATCAAACCAGCTAGGTGTTAGCTTTATATTACTTCTTTTAACATCTTTTAACGAATCTTGTAGGATATAACTATCTACTTCATTCAAGCAGGTTGGGATCCAGCGTAAGGGATCAAAACCAAGTTGTTGATATTCTTCCACTAATCTCCAAAAGTTTTCACTCATCATAGATCACTCAGACATTCGCTTAATCCTGTTTATTATACGATTATATAGAAGTACACTTATTAATAAACGAAACTTCACACTATAATTTAATAAATTTTCGAAAATCAGACTGAGATAATAAAATATAGTAGAGTTACTCGTCAACTCTTTCTTCGAAAAAATCACTCATGACGTATAGGAATTCAGGTTTAGTCAATTTAAAACACAAATAATTATAAGCCTACTACGCTTACAATCATCTGTGATAGGAAAAGAGGCTACGGAATCAAAGCCGACTATTCCTCATCTGAAGCAAATCGCACTGCAGATGGAAAATCAATCTGCGCGAGAAGTCTTACGATGGGCGGTGGATACTTACGGATTAAGAATCGGCCTAGCATCAAGTTTCGGTCCGGAAGATGTTGTTCTCATTGATATTATGATAAAAATTAACAAAGAGAAAACTAGAATTTTCACTTTGGATACGGGGCGGCTAAATCAGGAAACTTATGATTTAATGGATACAATTCGCAAGAAATACGCTATTCAGATTGATCTATTTTTTCCGGCGCAGAAAGAGGTTGAACAGATGGTCCAAATAAAAGGCATGAATCTAATGTATGAAAGCGTCGAAAATCGAAAACTTTGCTGTGAAATTAGAAAAGTACATCCTCTTAACAGGGCGTTAAGTAATCTCGACGGTTGGATTACAGGTTTAAGAAGGGAGCAATCGACTACTAGAACCCACATTCAGAAGGTAGAAATTGATTCTTCCCATAACAACATCGTTAAAGTCAATCCAGTGGCAGATTGGACTACTGAAATGGTGTGGGATTATATTCATAAAAATAGCGTTCCTTACAATAAATTGCACGATATTGGTTATATGAGCATCGGCTGCGAGCCATGTACAAGAGCTGTTCCTCCTAATGAGGATCCCAGGTCTGGAAGATGGTGGTGGGAAACTGGTACAGATAAAGAATGTGGACTACATTGGGACGATAATAAACAATCCAAAAAATAGGGAATATTTTGACTAATGTTAGTAGTATACCTCGCCCACATGGAGGTAAACTAATAAGCAGATTTGCTTCTACCAAGAAGAATATTGATGGAGTGTTTTCAATTGAAGTCACTAACGATCTTAGAAATGACATTGAGAATATTGCGGATGGTATTTTTAGCCCTTTGGAGGGGTTTGTGGGACAAGATGACTTCCAAGGCATCGTAAAATCTGGTCGCTTAACGAATGGGTTGGCTTGGACTATTCCTATAATATTAGATGTTGATGACCAAACAGCAAGGCAGATGAAGGATGCTGGTGAAGTTATGTTAAGAACTGGTGATGAACATTTTGGAGTTATAGATGTCGAAGAAATTTATTCTTATGATAAAACCTCTGTTGCAAGAGCAATCTACCAAACAAATGATCTAAGGCATCCAGGCGTTATGAAAGTGATAGGATTGAAAGATCGACTTATCGGAGGAAACATTCAAGTCTTAATGAGAATCCCTCAGTCACCAATAAGAAAGTTTAGACTGAATCCCTTTGAAGCTAGATCAGAAATTCAGAAGAGAGGATGGAAAACTGTGGTTGGTTTTCAAACAAGAAACGTTCCACATGTTGCTCATGAAATGTTGCAAAAGACTGCCATGAATATTTATGATGGATTGTTTGTAAATCCATTGATTGGCAAAAAAAAGTCTGGTGATTTCAAGGATGAAGTGATTGTAAGAACTTATGAGACACTTATAGAAAACTATTATCCCAAGAGTAGGACTATGTTTGGAACCCTTCACACCGAGATGAGGTACGCTGGGCCTAAGGAGGCAATTCATCATGCCATTATGAGAAAGAATTTTGGATGTTCTCACTTTATCATTGGAAGGGATCATGCAGGAGTTGGAGACTACTATAATCCATTTGCAGCGCATGACATCTTCAGTGATTATCCGGATCTCGAGATTGAACCACTATTCTTTCCTTCGTTTTACTACTGCAATAAATGCTTGAGCTACGCAAATGAAAGAAATTGTCCGCACGGATCAGAATTCAGAGAAGAGTTAAGCGGTACAAAGATGAGAAAAATGGTTAGTTGTGGTGAAATTCCTGCAGAACACTTGATTAGACCAGAAATCTCGAAGTTGATCAAATCTTATAAGGAGCCATTCGTAACCTAAGCCTATTTTGATATTCCTTTGAATTCTTCTAAATTCTTTTAGTGAATACCAATTCTTCAAAAGAAGCTTTGCTTTGCTTTAGAAGCCGTACATTTTTTTGAAAAGTTCCACTCACCTTTGACATCAATGCTATAACCTCTCCGATATTCTTACCTTTCTCTGAATTAGCGTTTAGGTGAATTTCCGCATTGTGCACACTAAAATGATGAGACATCTGTTTATTACTAAGACTAAGACGAAAGATCGAGCAAATTCGAACCTTCCACGCATTAAAGTTAGCCTTAACAGAGACGCATTGAAGTATTGCTACCTTTGGTTCAATTCGTCTTGTAATAATAGTAATAACCTTGATAAGAAATGTACCACATATATCAAAATCAAATAAATAAACAACAATTAATCGATCTTTATTGTTTATTACGAAATCTCACGCATACATATTGATATACAACTACAAAGCATTCACAAATGGTGTGGCGCATAAGATCGAGGATTACATTCAAAGTGAGGTCAAAAAATATGGCACGTTATGCTTTCCACTTATAGATTCTGAAAATTCTGCTGGAGCAGCTTCAATTGCAAAAAAGGTTGAAGGAATGGGAGCTTCAGCAGTTTTAGTAGGCGGATCTTCGGCGATCGATCAACTTGAACTGACGGAAATAGTCTCGAGTATCAAACTACAAATTAACATTCCTGTGATATTGTTTCCTGGCAATGTTACCGGAGTATCGCCCAGAGCTGATGCAATTCTATTTAGCACTCTACTTAACTCAGAAGATCCCTATTTCATTACAGAAGCCCAGGCGTTGGGAGCTCTTTCTGTCAAAAAGTATAACATCGAACCGTTGCCAACTGGTTACCTTATTATCGGGGAGGGTACCACTGCATGGTTCATAGGCCGAGCACGCGGAATTCCTTTCAGCAAATATAGAATTGCTGTCATGTATTCGCTGGCAGCTCAGTATTTAGGTATGAGATTTTTGTACCTCGAGGCCGGTTCAGGCGCTATGCAGAGTATCTCGCCCCAAATGGTATCTGCTGTGAGAAAACACTTCGAAGGAATACTTATAGTTGGAGGTGGAATTCGTGCTCCTGATACAGCAAAGGAAATAGCTAAAGCTGGTGCAGATGTTATTGTAATCAGTACGATGATTGAGCAAGATGGAAGCTGGGAAGATAAACTCTCTACAATTATCAAGGAGATAAGAAGATGACAACAAAACATGATATAACAATGATCGAAGAGGCTGAGCTCCGTCTAAAAGATGTGCGTATACCATCTTATTATTTGAATTACCAACACAATATTTTGAAAAATGTACAAAAGAATTTTGAACTTGCTGCGAAGGCACGGAAACTGGGATTAGATGTTTCAGACGGAGTAGAGCCAAAAATAGCATACGATCTAGCTGATAGAGTTGCAAAAATGCATAATATCGATATTGCAGATCGATTGCGTGTTTTACTCTCGTGGTCAACCAAAGAGAAGGCAGCACTTACAATTGCCGAAGAGATAGCTTTGGCAGAATATGGTAATGGTGACTTACGTACGAGACTGGACAATGCTGTACGTGTTAGTCTAGCTATAGTTACCGAAGGTATGACAATTGCTCCTTTACAAGGTATTGCTGATGTGCAACTAAAGAATAACAATGACGGAAGCCAATACCTGTCCATATCGTTTGCCGGGCCTATCAGGTCTGCTGGAGGAACTGAGGCTGCATTTACAATGCTAATAGCAGATCACGTAAGAAAACTTACTGGCTTAGAAAAATATGCTGCAAATTCATACGATGACGAGACAGGAAGATTTGTCGAAGAACTCAGAATTTATGAGCGTGAAGTTGGAAATTTCCAGTTTAAGGTTTTAGATGAAGATGTAGTTAAATGTATAACCAACTTACCGGTGGAGCTCGATGGGATAGATACTGATCCGGTAGAGGTTTTGGGTCATAGAGGTATGAAGAGAATCCATACCGACAGGGTACGAGGCGGTGCGCTGAGGGTAATGAATGATGGTCTGATCGGTCGCAGCAGAAAGTTACTCAAAATGGTTGAGACATTAAAGCTAGATGGCTGGAATTGGCTCATGGAACTGCAAGGAGCTATTCAAACAGGCAATGATGATGCGGCTACTCACAGAATGTCTGAAGTGATTACCGGTAGGCCAGTGCTTTCAATGAGTAAGAAAATCGGAGGCTTCCGGTTAAGGTACGGTCGATGCTACAATACTGGTTTGGCAACAATCGGAATTCACCCTGTTGTGCCCATATTATTAAATCATGCCATTGTTGTGGGTACACAAATCAAAATAGATGTACCCGGAAAGGCATCCAGTATAGCACTTGTAGACACCATTGAGCCTCCAGTCGTTAGGCTTGATAATGGTAATGTCATACAGGTATCAACAGTGGAACAGGCAGCACGGATCCGACCTAACATCGACAAAATACTCTACATGGGCGATATTCTAATAAGTTATGGTGATTTTCTTGAAAATAATGCTCAGCTGCTCCCAGCGAGTTATGTGGAAGAAGTTTGGTCATTACAGTTACAGGCAAAATTGCTGGCATTGCAAACCTCGGACTCCATCCTAACTGGAGAAAAATTAAGCAAAAGACTAATCCAATTATCAAAAGAGCCTTTCTCAACAGTACCTACAGTTGAAGAGGCATTTGAAATCAGCAGAAGGTTTAACATTCCACTTCATCCAAGATATTCGTTCTATTGGGATTGTGTCAGCATCGATGAAGTTTTATTACTGAGAGAAAAATATTTTCAGTATCAACAAAATGCTAAGTTAACTGATAACAGTAGTTCTTCTTATTCTTCTCCTTCTCGCTCGTCTCCTTTACAATTCCTCAATGATAATCCAAAGTTAAAAGATATCTTGGAAAAACTTGGTATAATCCATTCAGTAAAAAATGAGGGTAATATTATTGAGATCGATAACCTAGATCATGCGTATACGCTAACCAAGTTACTGATCCCTATTTCTGCTGAGAGAAACGCTGCGTTTCCGTCACCATCACCGGTTGGTTATGATGCTGATTGCTTTCTTGAAGCTAATGATACATTAGAATTTATTTCAAAGACATCCGGAGTTGAAATCAGAGCTAAATTTGCCTCTTCAATCGCAGTCAGAGTAGGACGCCCCGAAAAGGCTGCTGAACGTAAAATGAAACCTCCTGTTCATGTATTGTTTCCTATTGGTATCAAAGGAGGCGCCACACGCGATATTTTAAGAGCAGCAAAGGATGAATCTTTTTATGCTGAAATTGCAAATAGATTTTGTAATAATTGCAAACTGCCTTCAATTGGAACACGCTGTCGTAACTGTTATGCTCTTACCCCCATACGAAATCTATGTGTAGTTTGTAGGGAGGAAATTACAGATGGCATTAATAACAATCGGTGCTATAGGTGTGGTAAGGATGGCAAGACTTACTCTCCTGTCAACTATTCACTAAAAACAGCTGTTGAAGAGGCGCAAAGAAAACTTGGCATTATGGCAGGAGAACCACTAAAAGGCGTTAAGGGTCTTATGAGTAAGCACAAAGCTGCCGAGCTATTAGAAAAAGGAATACTGAGACAAAAATTTGATCTCTATAGCTTCAAGGACGGGACTATTAGATTTGATGCAACGAACGAACCTCTGACTCACTTTAAACCTGAGTGGACCATAAGTAGCATACAAAAATTAAAGGAATTGGGTTATACAAGAGATTATCTTGGTAGAGAGATAGTATCGGCTGATCAATTGGTTGAACTGCTGATGCAAGACGTGGTACTACCTTTGGATTGCGCTAAACATTTGCTCAATGTAGCCAACTTTATTGATGAAGAGCTTGTAAAATTATACGGGCTTGAGCCATTCTACAACTCATTCTCTGTAGAAGACCTGTTAGGACACCTAATAGTTGGATTGGCACCACATACATCTGTTGGTATTATAGGAAGAATTATAGGTTTTACCAATTCCCAGGTCTGTTTGGCCCATCCTGTATGGCACTCTGCAAAACGCAGGGATTGTGATGGTGATGCAGACTCTATAATGCTATTAGCTGATGCGTTCCTAAACTTTTCATATGATTTTTTGCCGGATAAAATTGGTGGACTCATGGATGCCCCACTACTTATTCAACCGATTGTATTACCAAATGAGGTACAAAGACAAGCTCATAATATTGATGTTGCCTCAGATTATCCGCTTGAATTTTACGAAGCAACTTTGAAACAAGCTAAGGCTGCAGACGTTGTAAACAAGATAGAAATTATTAAAAACAGGCTCGGAAATGAAGACCAATTTTTTGGTTATGGATTTACCCATTCGACATGTCTGCTAACGACCAGCATACAACGCAGTGCATATTCTAGACTTAATTCCATGGATGAGAAATTGGAAATGCAGCTCGCTACTGCAAAACTAATCAATGCTGTCGATCCTGATGAGGTAGCATCAATGGTGCTGACGACACATATTTTGCCAGACATTATGGGCAATATGCGATCCTACTCATCACAATCCTTTCGGTGTAGCAATTGTGGAGAAAAATATCGCAGAATGCCACTTATGGGCAAGTGTATGGAATGTGAACATGAGCTTTTGCAAACAGTCACTAGAGGTTCGGTTGAAAAATATGCCGATATTGCAATAAATATGTGTACTCAGTTCAGAGTTAATGATTACTTACGTGGCAGAGTTGAATCTCTAATGACGGAATTAAAATTGAACTTCAGGGAACGAAAGAAAGAGCAGTTTACTCTGACTGAATTTATGGATTAACTTTGGTCCGAGATAATATTTTAAATAGTGACGTATAATTGTGAGTTGCATCTGACTAATTCTGTAACTTTGAATTTTGTATTTTTATTTAGTGCATACATTGGGTTCATGCATTTCAATTTAAGATGACACACTATGCCGCCATTTTTGTATATTAGAATTATTGGTAAAGAAATAAAAGAATTGGATTTATGAGATAAGAGAAGTTATGGAATTGCTTCAGCCAGTCCTCCTGCCCCTCCTGCTGCTCCTATTGGTTGCAACCCCTTCTCGTTCAATACTTGATTCAGAATGGTTAGATCGTATATCCCTGACAGGTCTGGTCTTGGTTTTCCCTGTGCCAAGAATCCAATATCGTAAGCATTATTGGCTCCCTGGAAGAGTGATAACTTTAGTGGATCATATAGGAATTGTATTCTTGACCAAGCTTGCTTCAACTCATTTTCATTTATGGTTTTACCTGTTAATTTTTGAAATTCAGTATTAAATGTCTTTATTGCCGCGTCTGTATGATTATTTATCCATACGGTCTCGTTAATATGTGCTGTAAGTAGTTTCTTGACTACCTCAGGATTTTGTTGCAAGTAGTTTGTTCTGGCCACTATATTGGCTGTTACAAACTTACCATCTGGTGGCCACAAGGTTGTTTCATCTACCAATATTCTTCCTCCAGCTTCATTAACTAATCTAGCACCCCAAGGTTCCGGTACCCATGCACCATCTATTTGTTTCTTTAAAAATAATGTAAGAATAATTGGATTATCAACAGGCGTCACCGTTACATTTCCTCCATTGTCTTTCGTTTTGTATCCATTATCTTGCAAATATTTTCGAAGGGATATATCCTGCGTGTTTCCGAGTTGAGGTGAAGCAAACACTTTATTTGCAAAATCCTTAGGAGATTTAATTCCGGAATCATTTCTCACTACAAAGACAGCACCACCACTTGTCGCACCTGAAATTATTCTGAGATCCGTTCCTTGAGATGCTACATAGCCATTTACTGCTGGGCCAGGGCCAACGTACGTGACATCTATTCTATTTGCTAGAAGAGCTTGAATAGCTGATGACCCTGCGTTGAATATGTATGGCTGTACTTGTATACTGCTTCCAAGTTCCTTTTGGAATTCTCCACTCCCAAACCCGATCACCGCTTGAGCATGATTTATGTTAGGAAAATATCCTATTCTCAAAACCTTCGTTGCGCTTTGAGCATGTACAAATCCTGTAACCGGTGTGTGCACCATAACTGCAGCAAGTATTATTACAAGGGCGCCTATCGTTAGTTTTTTTACTACTTTTTTATCCATTGTTTCTGGAGATTATTTTACATGAATATTATTCATCCTATTCATGCAATTTTAGAATTTTATATGCAAGTTTCAGGATGCAAACTTGAGATTATGCGTGTTCAGTAGGCATAGCTCTTTTAAAAAAAATTGCATCTTGTACGTTGATGTGGCGCATTCAAAGTTAGTTATTATTTGCTTTAAGCACGGAAAATAACATTCAATATCTTCAACCATAATGCACATGTCTAAAAGACTATGAAGTAGCGGCAACGTGTGCCAAGTGGGATCGACGTGCATTGGAGCGTCAGAATGGTATATCGGTATCAACTCGCCTACCGCCTATCAGTTTGAACAAGCACACATTCCACCTGTCGCTTTCTCCAATGCACTACATCATTCTGGAAAAGTGCATGTAGTAAAGGTAACTGGAGATCAATGGTATCGGGTACTTCAGGATGGAGGATACACAGGAGGTGATCAAAGTCAAGCAAACACGAAGAAAACTAAGCTGATGTTACTTTTACTTTCAAGACAGCTTTGGAAGATACAGGTTTATTCACAGTTAATACATCTAACGATCCTCAATTAACTATTTTTTAATTCTTGTCTAGTCATTTTTCTGTCTCTTTTGCAAGGTTAATGTCTCGTTCGGTTATAGCACCAACATCAAAGGATTTTAAGGAAAGTTTGACAGTGTTCCAGTTAATTGTAATAATCGGGTGATGGTTGACCTTCTCAGCAATTTTTGCAACTTCATTTACAAACTCAATAGCCTTCATAAAACTTGGGAATTGAAATGATTTTACAAACTTACCTTCTCTTAATTCCCATCCGCTATCTAATTCTTCAATTGCTCTTTTTATTTCTTCATTAGACGACATACGATGGTTATTATTGATTATCTATTCGATATTATATTATTATCCGATATGACCACAATGTGTGAATATCAAAAGGATAAAATATTTCGCTGAAGCCAGCAGTATTATCGATTATACGCGTTTTCTTCACTAATTCAGATAAAACATAAAGTCACATCCTTCAAACACATAGCGAAGTCTATTACCGTTATAGTGTAACTTGTCTGGGGCTCATTGAATCATAAAAAAATAGAAATCATCGTCATTGCTAATCCTTTGTATTGAAATCCACGAACAGTCTGAGGAGTCGACCAAATTACACACAACTACATATCTTTATGATTAATTTTTGAAATACTACAAAAGACGCGTATACCTGACAAAAATCGAACAACTGCGTAATTGATAGATCATAGATATCTATAAATACAAAATCTATATATCGTACTACAACCTATCGCTACTATCAATACATGGCAAATACAAGGAGAGCTCTGAAGAATAGATTGTCTGATCATATTTCAACTGCAAATCCAATCACTACATATATCGCCAATGTTAGTATCATGAGCAAGTCAACCGCACGTGAATACTTTGCAAGGTTGAATGATTTCAGGGGCTTCATAACGAATGAATATCATAATCGCTTAAGCATAGATGACCTTCTTGTTAAGGTAAAAAAAGGGCCACCAGGATCCATACAATCTTCTTAATAGTTATGCTGCACATCTGAGAAATTGTAATATTGCTACACTTACATTAAAGCAGCGTATTGTGACAGTAAAGAACTTTTTTGAATATTGCGATATTGACATAAGCCCACGGAGATTCAAGTTAAAGGTAAAACTTCCCAAAGTAGTTAGAAAAAAGAAAGAAGCATTATCAAAGGAAGATATTGTTGAAATATTAAATATATGTGACAATATTCGATTAAGAACTTATCTGATATTATTAGCAGCTACTGGGATGCGCGCTGTTGAAGCATTATCTATTCGTATTAAAGATATAGACTTTGACTCGAATCCTGCTAAGCTTTTTGTGAGAGGAGAATATACCAAAACTAAAGTCGATAGAATCATATTTTTGACAGAAGAAGTAAATCAACAGTTAAAGTCATTATTAGATTACAAGCACAGAACTCGACGAGTATGCCACCAAGACAAGCAAGAGGGAAAAACCATAACAGAATACAGAAGACCAGATAAAAAGGATACTGACTTGGTTTTTGCAGTTTATCAAAACAGAAACACACCAAATCCTGATTGCTTGTATGATGATTTGAGTAAATCCTTTGCAAAGACATTAGATCGTTCGGGTAAAGGCGATCGTGAGGACAGTAATCCAAGGCGTCGACAGATAAGCCTTCACTCTTTTAGACGATTCGTAAAAACCACAATATCTGATCTTGGATATGCCGATTTTTCTGAATGGTTTATAGGACATTCTGGTTCTACATATTGGACAAAGAAAGACTCGGAGAAAGCAGAAATATTTCTCAAGATTGAACCTTATTTAACATTCTTGAATGTTCACCAGTTGGAAAGACAAGGTGCAGATATACAAACTAAGGTAGAAGAATTAGAACAACTAAACCAATCAATGAGAGATCGTGACAAAATGAAAGATGATGCGATAGCGCATTTATCAGATCAGCTTATCGAGTTAACGACTAGATTGGATTCAATCGAAAGACGACAGCAATAGAAGATCATTTGTTTTCAACCTCTTTCAATGAAAATTAGTCAAACTGAGTTATTTAAAGAAGCAAATGCAGCCGCTCTCAAGTTTTTGAAAGTGTACTCGAAGACTTAAAATGGTTTTCTGGTTAATAGTGTATGCGCTACTATCTTAAATGTAAGTTAAATTCTATCGAAAAAGAGCGATAATCCAATTTTATGTTCCCTCAGTCTCAATGTCTCTTATTCGCTCTTCTCGAAGTTCATTCCACCATTTCTTATTTCTATTTTTTCTGCCAGTATCGCCGTAAACAGTCCTATTGAAGCCAAAATGTCCTAGCACTGTTTCAGCGGCCTCAAGCAGCATATCACGATATTTTTCTTTGTCATACTTTCGTTCTTGTTCTTTTCCTTGTTTGATAAGACCTAGAGGCGTGACTTGCAGAGTGGGTTTTTATGTTGTGCATTTGTATATACATATTGGATATTCTTTCCACGTACCAAAGATTTACCGGTTTCTCTCAGCCGAATAGCAGCCGAGACGTGCGGATACAGGCTCCTATACTTGTCTATGACTTGCCTCAATAGTTTAGAAACAACCAAATCTTGCAACTCAATTTCGCCAGTAATGACTTTGTCTATAGTCCGGGTAACAAGCAAATGAGCATTATCGTAGCCTTTAGACAAATCTTCAGCCGAATCGTTGCAATCAAAGTGTTTGAAGCAGTTCCGATTGAAATTCTTTTATGAAATTTGGTGTGTCATGCCTTCTCATTTCAATCCCTCTTGCTATCAATTCGCCAGCATGAGTAATCCAAAATAGTGCTTTAATGCATCCATTCTTTGGTCGGCTTCTAACATGAGCAATACCACGAATTTGAAGTGGTGTTCTAGGGACATTGGAAGACCCGTTTCTCTTGTGAGCGTATCCTTAACACACTTAAAGTCCTTCAATGACGCCTTATGACACTTATTAGACCTTCCGGGAGTGGCTAGCTTGATGGTGGGACTATCGGCTATGATGAGTGGCGACAACATAACTTCAGGCCTAGATCTGTCGCATGCAACAGTCAGAGGACAGTGAACTCTCCATCAACGCGCATCTTTTGGTAGCAATAAATTTTTAATTAGTTCCCAGTTGAATGCATAAGCAATTGACAGAGCTTGGGAATTCAAGAAGAGATTATTTACAGGCTGTCATCAATGGCCACAGTACATCAGCCCCTAATCCACAACCAACACCATCATCAGTATGGTCATCAAGGCCAGTTAAAACAAACAAACAACCATCTTCAAACGGTCCTGCAAGAGAGAAGAGGGCATGGGAAAAGTGGAACTATGGTCTTGACTTTGTATTTCTCAAAAAGGCAACTACAAAGTATGTCAGTTGACCAACAAACTAGGTTCTCAATGACTTGGATGAAAAGGTTCGCAAGATGGCAGCTTATCATAGAAAAACCATCGATGCAAAAAGCAATATACAAACTCGAAAAGCCATCAGAAGAGTAGCATTTGTGTATTATGTCCTGTGGATTTGTTTTCATGCATATGCTGTGCGTGAAAGGAATGTGCTTAATGATAATGAATGGACAGGACGGTTACTGTGAATGAGAAATTGTTTTAAGTATGGAACCATAAGAGAACATTGGAAACAGATACAGTCAGAGAGATGGTTGAGTCCTGTTTTTGAGAATTTCGTAAACAGAGAAATACTTTCAGCGTGATCTCAGAAAATTATTGACTAAATACAGAAAAGACAACTACTTTTACAATATTTGGAGACGGACACAGCGATTTGCTGGGCAAACCAAAATTCGTTGAGTTGAGCTATGATTGGCAATGAGGATGGTTAGTTACTAGTTATCACCAGTATTGGCAGATGATTTATTATCGTGGGCTCTTAATAGCGAGTAAATTCTTCGATTTTTATTCTTTCTTTTGGGATATGTAAATCATCTTGTAACAATCTTTGCATGGCTTTTAGCGTGCCAGGAGGACCACAGATATAAACTATTGAATTGTCCAGTTCGTCAGTACTCAAATACTTGATTAGCATTATGGGACTATATCCTATACCAGAGTAAATAAGTAGAAATATGCACTTGTCATATTACGGTATGTAGACATAAGGAGTGAGATGGGCTATGAACTCGATTCTTGGCCTCAAAGTGTCGGGTGACGGAGAAATGACTGAGATAAACCATAACAAGCATCTATCAGACGTGTTATCTCATGCCGAGTGTCCTAGATGTAATTCTAGGGATAAGGAGGCTATTGCATTTGTTGGAGATAATTACAATCTCAGATGCAAACATTGTTGGTACGAATGGACTGAAAGCTGGCGTCCAAGTATGAAAAAAGAAGATAAACCATCGCCTAAGTAGTATTATGAAATGACCAAAAGGACAGTTTGAAGGCGACAAAATAAATGGGTAAAACAATTATGGCCTTATTCATGTTTGTTTGGTAAAAAAAGTTTACCAAATGAATGAAGACTAATAATTACAGATCTATTGCTTATCTAATACTTTAATCGTTCTAATCATTTGCAGTTGTAATTCAGTTAATTTTCGCTTAGCCTCATTAGAGAATGCATGAAATAAAGACAGTAATACTCTCGCTGATCCTACCAATAAGAAGTAAGTCGTATTTGTCAAAATATATCTGATCAATCGTTTTTATCTTCATATAATGATTTGTCAAGCGTATATCATCGAATAACCTAAAGGTCGAAATATGTTCATTTTTGAGTGTGTAGGTGTCTTTAACTTTAGCAGAAGTCACCTAATAAAATAATCCTTCATTTTTCGTATTTTGATTTGTAGATAATCTTCTAATTCTTCTTTTAATTGCATTGTGCAGTGTTGCATAACTTGTGAACCTAGGACCTCGATGTTAATGTAGTAAAGGATGAGCAAGAAATAGAAGAAATGGAAACTATCAAGAAATTCGAATAAAATTCACCATTTGGATTCGTTAGGCGCATATTTGCGTCTACCATTTCAAAGTCTTCCGCGATTTACCAAGGTCTTTTCACGATCTAAAAATTACTGCTCAGGGAGCAATGTGATTACGAGGAGCTGTTAGGCCGGATTCGACCCAGTTCCTGAAAAGACAGCGGCCAAGAATAAGACCATTCTTTTTCATAATTCGAAATATCTATATATTAATAATTGGTGTACTATTAAATTGGTGGCCAGACATTATCCA
>QHBN01000159.1 GCA_003176995.1 Candidatus Nitrosopolaris wilkensis | reverse complement strand
CCCGCTGGAGTAGCATACATGCCATTTGTGAAGGAGATGTGGAAGAGACCCAGGGCAATGAACGCAATTGGTGGGTAGACAAATATCTAATGTCAGAGAAAGTGCTTTGCACAATCACGTGACGCGACGCAGCTCGTACCAGATACTAGGGTAAAAAGTAACTCAATGTGCCCACCTGAAAAGGTGTAGATCTGGAGTAGATTTGAATAAAGGTAATTAGGAGAATCCTTTCTACCTTTTCTATTCTAAAGAGCAGGTTGGCAAATAAGTGCAGGCGTAGGGATAGTAAACGTCGTCCTTTTGATAGCATTGCTAACTGTCTATGCTAAAGTCTACAAAAGTACTAGAGCTGTATTTACTATTGGCTTGATGTTCTTTGCTGGAATGTTGATGTTACATAATATTATCGCAGTATATGCTTATTTTGCGATGGAGCCATTGTATGCAGAAGTCTTTCTACATAGAGTATTATCATCAGAATATGTATTACTTTAGTAGAACTTGTTATTGTTATCCTTGATACTCGAAATGATAGGGACAAATGGCATGTATCTAATTGTCAAAAAGAAAACAGGAACGGGAGAGAGAAAAAGAACTCTCGCTCTCTATTTTATAGGAGCCTCATTACTATTGGGCAGTTCACGATTATGCTAACTGAACCAAACGGCGCACCACCAGGTCCCGTGATCCATCCTTCTTTAGCAAAACCCAGGACTTCGAATTCGCCGGTTAATCTGGATTCGTAGTGGTTAACAAGGGCCTTTTGAGTCCATACTCCTAAGTTTACATCCCATAGTGGACTGTAGTCTGTGCCAATAGTAGGAATGCTACCAAGAACATTTAGAGCATCGAGGCCATCTATTATTGCACTATTGAAACCCTGTCTCTGCGGATTGTCCTTACCTGTAGGACCATTAACGAATGCAAAGAGTCGCTCCACAGCACTGCCAAAGCTGTCGTCATGGCCAGTCACTATATCGCCAAGTCGAACTGAATAGGTTACATCTTCTAGTGTGGCTGCAAGAGGATTGCTGGAATCTAGGCTCAAATAGAGAACAGGTCGCCCAAAGCTAAAGCCTTGTGTTAGTTTGAGTGTCACCGTTCCTGTACTCGTCCCCGTTCCCGGACAAATCTTTAAGACTTTATCGTGAACTAGGCTGTGGTCTGGATTACCATTACAAAAGGTCGATAATCGCTTGGCATCAACATTAGCCGCTACGATGGGTGCATCGTAAATGTGGTTGCCAGCGTTTTGGATACGTATTAGGGGAGTGTAGTCCTTATCACCCACAGATCCAGGACTAAACGTCTTTGGCGGAAAGGCATTGGGCGCTGCACCTGGGACTAGTGTGTGGTTGGAGCTGAAATCGACTGTACCGGCATTAAATGTTAAGCTGGTATCCTTCTCTAAAGTTGCTACACGTACAGCTTGACCTACTGCCGCATAGGTTAACTTTGGTGAAAAATTCAGACCTAATTGGTCAGCGTTGCCCTTGTCGTTTGTATCAGTGAGGACATACCAGATGTTCTTTGCTACATTACCTGTTGTAGAATTCCCCTTGATCTGCCCATGGTATAAAGGAAGGGTAACAGTATTCGCATTCACATCGACCTGGCCTGCTCTGAGCAGTTTCAGTGGACCAACGAGGTCAGGCTGAAATGTAGAAGGAGGAGGACCAAAATATGAAAGGGGAACCTTAGCTCCAATCGATGGCGCAGGAGGCTGGAACTCAGTCTGGGCCTGTGCAAAAGATAACAACGTAGTCGGACTAATGAAGACCACGGCTACTACCGCGGTCACCATGAAGATTTTTGCTTTGCTAAAATTAGTGTCCATTTTTATGGACTCCTAAACCATATAATTTTCTCATCAGCGATTTTTATAGTGATTGTATAAATACTTTCATCCAACTTTCATCCATATTCTATCCAAATTTAACCCAAATTAGTATGTAGAAAAATATGATAAAGAAACCCTTTCCAGCTTCATCTTTGTGTTATGACTCAATACTTTGTGATCTGAATTTTGTCTATCCTCATCAGATTATTAAGAAAGTATCATGCATTTGTGTACATACGTCTATGGTCTGTCATTGTGGGATTGTTTTTTGCGTGATTTTCCATAATGTACCATTAAGCCGAGAAACACAAAACCAATAAACTCCGGGATAATAAACAACCTGAGACGTTCTTCAGCTGGAGCATAATAGTCTACCAAACTAGCTTAGGTCCACCAACCCATAAGGCCACCAAATAGTCCTGTCAGTATTGCTATGATCTAGATACAAAACGATCAGCATAGCTTTGAAATGAGTATTTTTTTGATTTCTTGATTATCTATTAATGTGTCATCTTTTTTCGCTCGTCTATTGAGAGTTTATGATAATGCTTATGACTATTATCACGATTCTCGTCTGGATATACTTCAAATGAATCAAGTGCTTTAAGTTTCCGGTAGTTCTGGACAGCGTTTTGAATTTTTTCTTGAAAATCATAAATAATTTTACCAAATGAAGTAAGAATATACTTTCCATTTTGTCTTTCTACCAATTCAGCTTTTCTCAAGCCAGACATTCTTGAATAATACTGTTTGCGAGTAAGTTTTAACGTGCTAATACGAATGTCACTTTCTCCACTTGCAAGATGGATGGTATTAAAGAGTTCTAGAGACTTGTCATCAGAGATTGCTCTTAGTACGTCTGGTACAGACCTCAAATTGGAATGATTTGACATTTTCATTTATTGTCGAAAGAACGACATTGCGATTATTTAAAGAATTTTCCAAATTATGCCCAAATTTGTTTTTATTGCCATATCTTCAGATCCGGACAACTTTATATTCATGATAGGGGATTTCATCTCTTGTTATTGGACGAGCATTCTTTCCTTCTCTTCTTTATATCTCCAGTATAGGATTGATTGGGAAGATCACTATGGATTCAGGTAGTAGTGGAGTCATTGATCCGGCCGGAGATTCTCACCCCCAGTTCAAACGGGTCTTGTGGTATCTAATCGGTAGCACTAAGGGAGGAGTTAATAGGGCAAAAATTCTCGAATTAATTAATTCTCATCCGGCTAATCCTAACCAAATTTCATCTGAATTAAAATTGGATTATAAAACTATTATTCATCATCTTTCCGTTTTGACAGAAAATGGATTGGTTACCACTGACAATAAAGAATCTTATGGTGCCACATACTTTCTAACTCCTTTAATGGAAAAGAATTACAATTCGTTCATGGAGATACTGGCTACAATTGGGAAAAAGTAGATTAAGCATCAACGACGGCGAAATCATATAGGCATGATAGTATTCGATTTTATGCTAGCTGCCGCAGCGGCCGCTCTGCTCAATATAGGCTTGTTAGGTGGCGTTATCACCACATACATCCAGAATATGCGATTAATAAAGTCCTACTTTACCATAGGCCTTGTTCTGGTTGCTTCATTGTTTATAGTGCAAAATATAGTCATCGTAATCTTTTGGTCTAAATTATATATCGCAGGACCTTCGATAAAGAATATAGTTGATGCTGCGGCACCGTATCTGTTCTCTATTAATACTGCACAATCTGCAGGTCTTGCGGTGCTGCTTTGGATCACAAGAAGATAATATTCTAATTTATTGATTTAACATTCAAAAGAGAGGGAAGCGACGATAGCAAACATCACAAAGTCAAGCAATTATTAGATCTTAAATTGAAAGACACAAATCTCATGACAGATTTGGGTCTAATTTGGGCATTTCGTTATATAGTATGCTATCTCGTTGCAGTTAATGACAGATACTTATAGAAATACAAGTACAACAAGAACAACATCTAAAAGAAACATCTCGAAGCTGAAAATGACAGGAGTAATTTCTTCAATACTCTTACTATCGCTAGCTATTTTTTCCGCGGCACCTGGCAAGTCGGTAGTGCTAGCCCAACAACAACAACCATCAATGTCAATGATGTCTTCCTCATCGTTACCACAACCAAATACCAGCGGAACATTACTCAAAGCTAATGGATCAAAGGCACTTTTTGAGCCAGCTGCTGGTCTGAGTAACGTATTTGGTCCAAAGGGATTGTTTCCATTTACGAACGTCTTCACATGTGCCAATGCATTAACATGTGGAGTATCGGCTGGTAATGACTCGAATTTCACCGGGACCTTTGAACAAGGCAATAAGAATCATATGACTGCATACGAAGCTACCTACACGGCACCGGTCACGTATGGACCTGATCAAATTAAAGGACACACATATAAAATTACATTGACAGACACTAACTGGAACAGTACCGGCGCAGCCAAGCCTACAAGACAAGCAGAATTTACCAAGCTAATAAACAACGTTGGATTTAATCAGATTCAACACGGCGCATCACATGTAGATAGATCTGATGTACCGCAACTATCTGATAACGCCTTTCTATATGGCCATACACAAGTAACTGACATTACTAACGGAAACAACACGGTAGTTGCAAAAGATGTGTTTACACATGTCATGGTTGCACATGTGATGGATGAACATGCTTACTATAGAAGCATGAAGGATCTTGCAATGAGTCCCACAATGGTATTCTTGTTTGCAATAAACATTCCAAGTGGTACTCCATTACCAGGAGTAGGAACATTGACTCCAGACAAAGCACAATCATTTACACCACTGGCAAGCGATGTATCAATGAAGAGCCCACCGCAGTTTAAATATCCAGTCAATATGCCAGCACCAAGTACAGGCTCTATTGCTGCACCTCAATCACAATCCACAACATGGCCAGTTGATAATCCAAAGCAGCCATTGTTCTTTACCTTCTTGGTATTCCAAAATGCTGCCATCAACTACGGCAGTACGGGTAACATGACAAAGAGCGGATAAAGATAGCGCTGCGACAAAAAATCCCTCCTTTTCTTTTTGATATGATGTATTAAACAAACTGACATGTTCTATATGACATGTAACCGATTCAGATAATCGTAACATCAAAATATTTTCTTTAACACACAGTACCAAATAAATAACCAACCAACCCTGCACGACAATGCCAATGTTATATCAATGACCAGATAACAACTATAATCTCTATTAGTTGTATCATAGTCGTGCTTGGGATCATTCGAGGTAGACACTATTTTAGCCCACGAACTTTCACTAATTTGTCCAATTGGTGTATCAACTGTGAGTTGAGGCGGTGAAGTTGAAGCTTTTAGGATAGACCAGCAACAACACGTGAAACAAATATGCGTGCGATATACCATCAATATTTAGCGAGGGATTCATATTCGTTCCTGCCGCCACACGCTCAGGCCCAAGTATGATTTTCAAAAGTTCACTCAGATCAGGAAAAGATAATCTACCATCTAAACATTGCCCTCTGCTGGGATGATCATCGTCTAGAATATCTGCATCAAGATATCGGCGGTCTCTGCAATCCCGAATTTCGAGATCAAAGGCTATAAATACAAATTCGTATGCTTGTTTAAATTCTAATTAGTAAATGACTTGTTTCCTAGTTTGGGTACTACGTTGAGACTGTTTAATTGAAGAATTGTGTTACAATCCACATCTTACGATTGAGGACCTGAAGCCGCTGCACGTACGAGATGTCTAATTTTGGATGTTGCAGAAGGCTCGTTAAAGTTCTCGCCGCCCATAAGGACTATGTCTAACTTGGAGGTAATTTGGGAAAATCTTTATATAAATACTCTCAAGTAGGCAAACAATGAAAAGAATTCTGAACTATGCAACAGTCGGTACGGTAATCATAGCCACCTTATTGGCAGTTGGCATCGGATCAACGGTCAAGATTACAAGTCAATCAGCATCCGCAGCGACCATGATGTCAAGTAATGCATCAAGTGGTATGATGAAAGGAAATGAGACAGGTGGTAAAATGATGTCAGGTAATCAGACAGGCAGTATGATGAAAGGAAATGAGACAGGTGGTAAAATGATGTCAGGTAATCAGACAGGCAGTATGATGAAAGGAAATATGACGACACCTCCAATGATGCCTAAGAAGTAACATCAATAAATTTCGACATACACTACAGACCTAGGAATAACATGTCCTTAAACTCAACTCACCTACCGTCATTTTTTATATTTGACTAGTGGTTTTTTAATTGTTTTATCTCATATTACCGGCTAGTATTCATAGATATGACATGGTGAGTATAATTTACAAATTGCTTTTATTATTGATCTTTGACAGATTATAGATAAATTAAACCTGGAATCATAATGAAAGAAGAATCATAAGGATTGGATGAGTGTCTTAGTAAACTGCACCTTTGGTTCTAGCATAATTTCGTCTCTTGTTCCGTTCTCGACTAAATATCCATTGTGAAGAATCATTATTTTATCTGCCATATTGAAGGCTTCACTTGCATGGTGAGTCACGTAGATTGTTGGAATCTTGAGTCTATGAACAATAACCTTAACTTCCTGTATTAAAGCGAGCTTAATTGTGATATCCATACTTGTAGATGGCTCATCCATAAGGAGAAGAGGAGGTTCTGTTAGAAGAGTCCTGGCTAACGCAACTTTCTGCTGTTCTCCGCCACTAAGGCTTTGAATATTTCTTGTTAGTAGTGGTCCGATGCCTAGCATTGATACCATTTCTTTTGTCTTTATAATAGATTCGCTGTCTTTTGGACTTCGTATACCAAATGTGATATTGGAAAAAACATCCAAATGTGGAAATAGACATAGTCTCTGGAATACATATCCCATTTTTCTCTTCTCTAAAGGCATTCCATTTAAAAGAATTTTGTCAAGAAAAATTTTCCCTTGATCAGGTCGCAATATGCCAGATATTAGATTAAGGAGAGTAGTCTTTCCAGATCCATTTCTTCCCAAAACTACGAGTATTTGTGCCTCGCTAACTTCCAGACTTAAGGGACCAAGTTGAAAATTACCCAGTCTCTTGGACAGTTCTTCAATCTTGATCATGATATTGCTCAACAGGAGACACTAAACTTGTCTTTCTACGTCCCCTAAGATTCATAACCCAAAGCCAGAATGCAAGGGAAGCAAATGAGAATACTAGCACAATTAGGACTCCAGGCATTACAAGCTTAAGTCCACCTAAAGCATTGTATTCCCATAGCTGGATTGAAATAGTCTTTGGATTATATGCTACCATAACGTTAGCCCCAAATTCGCCAATGGCTCTAATCCATGCAAGGCTGATTCCTGCTACTATCTCATTTGTTGCTAAAGGAATAGTGACAGTCAAGAATGTAATAGCAGATCCTCTACCAAGAATTCGAGATGCATACTCATAATTGATATCGACTTTTTCTATGCCAGCAGAGGCTGTTAAAACTACAAATGGAGAAATCACATAGATCTGTGCCAACACAATCCCTATGGTTGATTGCGTTAGTCTAAAACCTGCATGTTGAGCCATCAGTCCTATAGGCGAATTCTGTCCGTAAATATTAAGAAGCAATGCTCCAGAAATAAGTGGGGGTATGGCCAAAGGTGTTGCTGTAGCTACTCTGAGTAGTTGAACAGCTTTGGAATTGCTCCCTGCGATAAGATATGCTAGTGGCAAGCCAAACACGATACAGATAGCAGTTGACGCTGTTGCAGTTTCTAAACTGAGCAGCATTGCTGACGTAGTTTGAGAGCTTAGTAAAGTTCTTACGTCCAAAGTGTCAATTCTCAAAAGTATCCCAAGGATAGGAAGTATAGTATAAATTACAAGAATTGAAGCTAGTCCCAGAATTAGAATGGTGAATAACGACAAGATTTCTACAACATCTCTCCAACTATAATGCAGACTAAGATGCCTCTGTCATTTGAAAGTTAAAACTGAGATTTCTTGTGGTATTGCAGTCTTATTTCCTCCTGCAGTTAGTGATAACAGCTTAAAACCATCATTTTCAAAGATTTTTTTTCCATGGTCAGAAAACAGAAATTTGACAAATTGTATTGCATCTTCGGTATTTTTAACAGTGTTCGGAATTGTAATATCAAATACTATTGGTTTACCAAAGTTTAAAGATCCGTTCTGTTGTGTACAACTGGCTTGCTTGTAATAACTTGCAGAAGCGGGATCACCTAGATTTATCTGTGGGGGAAGGCTGAGAAATGGAAATCCTCTCTCAATAGCTTCATGTTTGTATGCTGGGATTGCATCGGCTTCTCCTGTTTCTAGTAATGTAAATAGAATTTCTTCTGGACGCAACTGATCTGGATTTCTTTCTCCATTCAATATAAAGGAGCTTAAGCTAGAATTATGATATAAAATACCAGCAAGCTTAGTAGTTATGATAGTATAACAGCCTTTTGGATCTAGGAAGGGATCTGTTCGTAAGAACCTGAACCCAGGTTTAGCAAGAGTCTGATACCATGGAATAGTCCCTGCCTTTGCTTTTTCCAAATCGGCTGCAAAATGACTCTTTGGATTATATGCAATAACTAGCTCATCAGATGCAAAACCAAGGTACCATTTCGCTAAAGAAGGATTATTGTCAATAAGCTTAGTTATTGGCTGTACGCCTACACTTATGAAAACATCTGGAAATCGTTGTCCATCTATTATCATATTAGCATCCTGAATTGAGCCATGACCTTCACCTTTATAGCCATATCCCAAATGGCTGAATGCAGGACCTATCTTAGTCTCCATAACCGATATTAATGAGCCTGCATACAGGACGTTTACGTCTCCTCCTGCTGATGTTGTCGTTGGTGTTGCTTGAGCATTGACTGTTTGGTTTTCCTGTCCGAAAAAAGAATAGGAGAAGAAAACTAGTACGAGGTTTAGAATCAGTAGTGTCGTGGTAGGAATTGCAGTTGTTCGACCTAAAACTATGATATGCTTCCTTCTAAGAGGATCCAATCGGCCATTCCCTAGTATTAATAAGCGTAATAAATAATTACTTGGTTTTGGGGGCGGCGCACAGGTTTATCGCAGACAGTCGAATATTTATTGAAATTACAATATAAACATTTGGTATTCAGGAAGTCGCTATATACATCTAAAAAATTGGCCACTTGTTGAGACCATATGACGATCATATTAATTGTAATTACGGAACACAGACGACAACAAGTTGAAATCCTAATTAGATAATTACTTCCCAAAAGATGTTTTTGTTGCAGTATAGTGCACTATTACGTAGAACTCCTGGACAATTAGCCCTATTCCTATAATAAGAGTGGCTGCAACAACCGAGTCTGCTCTGTCTCAGTTCGTTAAGTGTCTCCAGACAGATATTTTTATCGCAGTTTATTGCAGTGTTACATAGAACTATGCACAAGTAGCCCTTGCAGGAGCAGCGGGGAGGAGGATTTTAATGTAATTTAATGTAAAGTCCACGAGGAAACTATCAAAATAGAGTTGATTCACGCTCAAAAATGGACTGAACCTCTCAATATAAGCCATTAGCAATACTATAGATTGGTTCAATCGATTTTTGTTCTAACCTAAGAAGATAAAGCTAACTGCTGCAACGATACACAAAATGACCTTAATGGCTTACAAGATAATCCACTTCTGACAACATCCAGAAAAACCAACTATGAAAGGCCAAAAATAGCCATTCTGGAATTAAGATAAGAAAGAACACACATTATATTCAACGAACAAGATAAAATAATAACAACAATGGCAGAAATGTCCAAAGAGGAAATTGCAAGATTTGTTATGCAAGGTACATTCACAGGGAAACTCGCTACAGTTAGAAAAGACGGAAGTTCTCATGTTGTTCCAATCTGGTTTGTATTAGATAATGAGAATAGCAAAAGAAGACGCAGAATAGGAAATATCATTTTTACCACTTATAGCACATCGGTCAAAGCGAATAATATTAGGCGAAATAATAGGGTAAGTATTTGTATAGACGATCAGACACGGCCATTTTCTTTTGTAACAATATTTGGCAGTGCAAAAATACACATTTACAAACAAAAGGAGGTTTTAAAATGGGCTACTAAAATAGCAGAACGATATATGGGTAAGAAAAATGCTGAAGCCTACGGTAGAAGGAATAGTAGCGAAGATGCAGTGCTTGTACGAATAAATCCTACAAGAATAATTGCAGAAAAGGATATTGCTGTTTGGGATTAATAACGCTTGTTTTAATGCCGTATAGTGCACTATTGTCCATTTTTATGAACGCCATTAATTATTAAAACACACTCCCAAGAAATGGCTGGGGTGGCTGGGCATTTCTCTATTATTGCCTAAACTAGATACCAATAATACAAAACAATACAAATAGAACTGAAAAATTATCTTGGTACTAGTATGTCCAGTAATAACAAAAATATCAAAATGCTATGGTAGCCCAGCCACCTTTTCTTCTAGAACATTCATACTAGTCAATTGTTGTTTGATTCAGCGCCCTCATGTATGTAAGCGAATGAGCGCTATTATTCAACTCGTCCATCAAGTCAAGTAAACTGGTATAACTACAAACTTAGTCTGAAAGCGTCGAATATGTCATTGTATGAAGTACTATTTTTATCAAGTTTTCCTTCGTTATCGATTGCTGTATGAAGACTTCACGCTGATTCAAGTGAAGAATGAAAGTATGGTGAACACTCATTCGAATAATGAAAAGGTCACTGTGATCGGCAAGCACGTTGCAAGACTTGCAGAATTATTACAGGAGGGTCATCACTTTTCGTATTCGTCCCATAGTGACTCGCTAACCTTTGAATTTGATAGGTGAAAAAAAAGATAGGAATATGTCAAAAGTAACACCGAATAATGTTACTCGCGTCTGGGGAGTTAGTATTATATAGATGGGTGAGAAAAAATGGTGAAGAAAGCTCCTTAATTTCTAACGTAAGTCAAGCCCATATGTCATATTACTCGTTATGAGTATGAAAAAGCTGTGATAAAATAATACATAAAATAATTTTTTATCTAGCTTTCTAAATTATGCCTCATCTGCGTTGCCAAATCATCAATGTCAAATGGTTTCTTAATTATGTCATTTATTTCAATCGCTGGAATAATATCTCTAAATTCCTCTAACTGTATATCAAAAGCAGTCATAAATGCAATTTTCATAGATGGATTTTTTTCTTTCAAATAAAGATAAAGCGCAAAGCCATTCATGTTGGGCATTCTAATATCGGTTAATACAAGTTTATAGTAGTCAGGAGCATTACGTTCGAAAGCTTCTACAGCTGATTTTGCACTACTAAAAGTATCAATGTTAAAGTTTTTTTTCTTCTAAACCAATTTTAATCATGAGTAAAATATCTTCAGCGTCATCAACGACCATAATATGAGGAGCGGAATTTCTAGATTGCACGGTGTTTTTATTCATAACATCGTTCATAAAAAACAGCTATAACATCTTCACATGTCAGATATAAAAACAGATCCACCAGCTGTCTAAATTTCAAACTCAAGAATATCTCATTCCTAAGCTTGAATTGGCGTTCTCTTATTTTTTGGCTGCAATAACAGAAACACAATTGGCGGCCTGATTGAAAATTTCTTTATGACAATCTAACGCTAATCTAAGTGCTGCTACTTCCACACCTTCTCCTTTGTCACAAACCAATTTCCCTTATGTAACTCAGCTACCGTTCAAACTCCTGTCAAACTGTTTGAACGATCGGTTACAGAAGCAGAAGATTCATCATCTTTGTTTGTCTGCTACTGAAGGAGAAAATGAGGGTTTAAGTCGGTCTTTTCCAATGGTACATTTTTAGATAAGAATTTCAAAATATATTAGGCTAATTTTTCTATATTCGCATTTAGAACGATATATCTTCATGCCCGAGGACAATCACCTCCAGATCATCTTCGTCGAGGGTATCAGGATTAACTGTGTCTATGATTCTTTATTAGAAGTATTATTTTGCTTAAATCAAACTGTTCAACCTGTTCATATTAATCAATTGTTGTTTGATTGACTCCCCTCATGTCAGTAAGTAATCGTATGCCATCATAGTACCTGTCTCTGTCTCCATGGTCCTGATGTCGCATATTGTATATTCCCTGATCTGCAAGTTTCTTGCCAAAAACACTCATCTCTTGGGCCTACTGCCTCTTTTCACACAGAATGTCACATATGCAGCATAAACATCAGTTGCAAGTGTAGTGTACTCTTGATTTGTAATGTCGACTAAACATTCCCGGTATAGGAATGTATTCACATCATTAGTGTACTCTTCATAGTCTCTACGAATATCTTCAATATCTTTGTCATGGAATCCACCTTCATCATTCAGTTCTTGTAGTCCAGTTAAGGCCTTGTTTAGTAATCCACTCAATTCGTCAGGAGTCGTCAGCTTCTCTAATAACTTCGTGTCCTCCTTGCCACCTACGAATTTTTTATCGAAATGAAAGATTAACCACCTTCTATAGAATGCATCACTTTTATCGTCACTCTCTGGAATTTCATTTGCAGATAAAATTAATTTGCAAAGTTTCTGAACTTAAACGAATTCTCGAATTTGTGTTCCCCAGATATAGAGTCACCACTTACAAGCATCTTGAAGTTATCTGTCTCTGATAACTTGACTGACTTTAGGTCTGCAAATGTATTTACTAGCTTACCACAGACATCGGCCACTGCAAACCTGTTGGTGTCAAGGTGTTGTAAGCTTCTATGACTACAATTATCTTCTCCTAGAAACCGTTCGATAATCCTTATTACTACCCCTTTGCCATTAGCACCGGTTCCGTATAACATGGCTGCCTTTTCATATTCACAATTCTTATGTAAACAGTAGGCAATCAGTCGGAACATAATATCAACCTCCTCAGACCTTAACACATCTTTGAAAAACTCTAATATCTTTGGACACTCCGCCTCTGGTTTGTATTCTGTTGGCATCTGAACTATTGACAAATATGCCGGTGTATGTGGATGTAACTCCTTAGTTTTGATATTCAACAATCCATTTCGTAAGTTAAGGACGTCAATATTAGAGTCGAATTTCAAGCGATCTACATAGGTCCTACGTTTAATATGACCAACAATCTCGTTGAGTTCGTGTGTTTTTATTTGTGGACACATCAACTCACAGAGTTCATTTATTAACGATTCTCCACCTAACCCGTAAAGTCCTTGTCCATTATAGTAGCAAACCTCTTCATTATCTCTCATAGTGACAAAAATATATTCATTCATGATGTTTCTAGTTAGTCGTTGAATAACATCACCTTTGCCAATTATTCGAAATATCTTGTCTAGAATTTCCTTTGCAATATTATGATCTCCAGTTACACGCTCCAGAGTTTCTAAAAGATACTTGCTTCCTCCTACAACCTTCTGATCTTGTTGGTACGTTTCTTCTACCGTGGCGACAGCTTTTCGTCTGTCTTGTTCAGAGTCCTCTTTTGTTAGTGTTTCTATAAGGGCTACGGTAGATTCTTTTGACACATTGGATTTATGGAATAATCCAGATAGGGCAAATACTAAACGGTGTCTACATGGCTTCTTATAATAGGCAGATATCGTACTGGATATCAGCTCAATCTCATCATCATTTAATTCCGATTGCTGTCTTGTACTTGTATTATCATAAGGCTTCTTTTGTTCCTTGCTCTTGGTATCTAAGCACTCGCTTAATGTTTCTATTAGCTTATCGTACAGTTCATCGGAGATGAATAATTTATCAACTCCAAAATTCTTACATTGAAAATCAGGATCCTCTCTATGTCTACTAGGCGGAAGCGTTAAAAGGCTCTTATCAGCTTTTATCTCAAATTCAAACTTTGGTTTACAGTCAGTCGTAAGAATTGGTTCATGCTCTTTATGGCTTAGCCAATAGATATGAAAACCTAACGTTTTTCTGGTCTTTGTCACGTAGCTACACTCTTGCATCTTTGGGATTAGAGAAAATTCCTCAGAGTATCCTTTGGATAATCTGAATAGTATATTGTAAACCTCTTCACTGTCGATATCCAATGCATAAAGATACAAAGGCCCGTGGTCGTCTTTCAAAGGTGTTTTACCAAATGTCGTGGCAACGTTCTTAAACCTGTGTAACTCCTGTACTAATCTTTCAGGATTCCAATAGCTCACGTTCTCATAAATATCTGTCCAGGCTATGGACGGTTTGCCTCCCTCATCAAGTGGTACTAACTTGAAACCAATCTTATAGAGTTCGATTAACTTCGCTGGACGTATGATTTCTTCAGCAGCTGTCATTTTTGGTTTAGCCGGTGCTGCTTTGCAAGTTTGATCAGATCTGCGATTACCGAGTCGAAGCTTGAATTGAGATCACCCATCTTTACTAGTTCGTTATACGTGTTCGGCGAAAGCTGTATAGTTTTTCTTGTTGACATATGTTATTAGTGAGGAGAATGTGCACATTCTGCACTAAGAGAACTAAGTTGAGCCATTGGCCTTCTGGTCATCACTTATATACACACGGTTAGGATCCCATTCGAAAATCATCCACTCCCAAAAAAGTTTCTGTTTGCGATTCTCAATTATTATCTGATTCATAGAGGCCATCGCCGATATACACATGTAGATCGGGGATTTCTTTTGCAAATCTCTCAATAGTTTCGTTCATTAGTCTGAACACCACGCGATAACACCTTATCCTTCTCCTTTTCATAACTAGTGATTTTAGGGCCTACAATCTACATGTAGACCAGTATTGAAAAATGATAAAAAATACTGACCCCCCTAGTCATTCTCTTCCTTGTCACCCTTTTTTTTGGATTCTGTCAACATCTCTGGCAACTTCTTGAATAGCTCGCCTAATTTCTTGACTATCAGTTCGATACCTTCATCCTCTGCTACTATATCATCGAGTCTTTGTTGTATCTCATCCTCTTTGGCTTTGATATCTATAAGTTCACTTACATGCTCTAGCTCCTGATCAATCTTTTCATTTTCATCTTTCAATATTCCATCCGTGTATTCGTTGATATATGACAATAAGTCGCTCACAGTCTTGGGATATAATACCTCATTTGCTGGTCTAGTTACTTCATCGATATAGTCAAATCCTTGCGGCGCTTCCATCTGCAGCTTGTGCATGATATATTTCCATAGTCCTTCACCTCCGACTATCGCAGCAACGCTGTCTAATTCTATGCGGTGATATTTCAGGTATGGATCATCGGTCCATATCTTCGGAGAATATCGTTCTTCGACGTCTGCTACGGTTAGATTGGGATAACCTTCCTGTTGAAGCCATGTTATAGTTTCCATGTCAATACCGATCTTGGGTGTTTCTGTTATCGTTCCGTCAGCAATTTGTTTCCCATAAGCGTCATAATCAACTAAGATCCCAACAATACCTGAACCTAACCAATCCGGGCATGGAGTTTTCACGTTCACATAGACCACAGACGGCACTTTCTTTTTCGACGTACTGACATACGAGCTGCTGTTAAAACCGCATTCATGTAGTACGCCTCTAAGGTTTAATTGTGTCAATAACTCATCCTAATGAGTCACTCGTACCTTCCGCCTTGGAAGTATCCTTCTCCACCATCTATAGAAGGCGTGGAGTTTATGTTGCCGATAATCTCAGCTTCTCCTGCATTTCAACACCTTTGTCTTTTCTAGGAGCCACTACAATTTCAAGTGCATAATTGAATTCATGCCCAGTGTCTTCGTTCGAATAGTGTCCTGTGACAACCTTAGCTTGCGCATGCTCCTTATCAATATCATAGACCTCTCCGATATTCTCGATTAGCTCTTTCTCCCGATCTTCTTTATTGTATGGAAGTTTGTACTTGGATTCAGGTGCCATCCTTCTTAGTGCCTTATATAATTCCCGAATCAGCTCCGGATTGTCTGCTACTTGCTGTATAGTAATTTGTTTGAGTTTATTTGACAAACATTTTGCTTCCCTGAACGTTGCTACTGCATCGGATACAGGAATCGATTTATTGTCGATTGCCTGTATGTAGTTCTTGAACTCGCCACGTTTGAAGTAATATATACTGTCCTGGTGTTCCTCAGATTTGGCCATATCTTAGTTCCTCCTCTTGTCCCGTTCCGGCTTCTGGATTCGGCGGTATCTCCGCATCGAAGCTAAACTCCATCTTTGACTTGCCAATCTTATACCTCTTGTAGTACTCTTCAAGTTGATGCGTTAGCGATTCGTTCCAGTAGCTTAACGGCAGCGCTACTTCGACTTCTGTGTAAGTGTAGTCATATGACGGCCCATCTTCGAATTCAACCTTTATCGGTTCACTAGATCCTTTGTTGACTACTATGAATACTCTGGTTTCTTTGCCGTTACGTCTGACGATTAATGGCTCTTCCCATTGCTCATCTGTAAAGGAGTTGTCATCGTCTATGCCTTCGGTCCATGCGGCGTACCCCATGTCTAGGCCTCTCTTTAAAAAGTCACCAAGAGAGCCACATGTTTCCCTGTGTTGATAACGTTTCGTGCTATACCATTGGTCGTAGTTAAACGTCGCATACAGATTCTCGAATACAAGTATGTTATCGACATTGGAGTTTCGCACTCTTATGCAGAGTATGTCTTTTTGGGCCTGCGGTTTTCTGTCTATTTTTATGCTCACCCCAATCTTCCTATCTTCCTTGGGGCATTGGCTGTAGTAGTCGTTCAAAAAGTCCCAGGCATTATCCAATAATTCCTTCAGGGCGAATAGCGGCCATTGTGATTGAAGGTATGATGTATCTGATTCTATGGCTTTGACAATTATAAAGGACATCAGCTTGACCGTTGATGTAGCTACAGGCCCGTTCCTGCGCCCCTCTACGGTCGAGGAATGGGGGGGTCGGCCTTTTTTATCGATTTTCTTGGATTTATCGACATGAGTTTTGCCCCCAAAATCCTCTTGTTCATTCTTTGGTGTGAAAATTGGAGAATGGGTCGGCTCGTTTTCATTGACGTTGTTGTCATCATGCTTTGATGTCATAAAATGCTAAGACCCCGTTGTTGCTTCTTCGTTACGGTGTTGTGGCAGCTACATCGGCACACAAACTTATGGTGAAGCACAAGGTTCACGTATTCACCCTTACCTTCGGAACACGTAACAGTCAGACACTCAGTCACAATGTCTTCCCTAAAATCTGCTGTTGCATGAATAGAACGATTTAATAATGAAGTTTTGCAAGAATTGCTATCCATCTGTGGGTTCGCTTCCTTGGATGGATTTCTCTCCTACAGACTGGCCGGGCCGCCAAAGACTGACCAGTTTGTAGGACTTTTATTTGTAGCAATAGACATAATCTTAAGTCATTAAACGGATTACCTGTTAAACATTTTAGAATGGATTTGTTTATAACAGGGGACTTGAGTTCATTCACTGTAACATCTGGCTCCTTGGTTAGATGCTATGACTGTGTTGGTGAAAGTCCTGCAAGGGGCGGGAACTCCAGAACAGGACTTCACCATGCATTCAAGTTTATTCAATTCAGTTATTACGGCATGCTAAATAGATTTAAAAGTATTAGCTTTCTGAAAAATAATTGGTTAATTTGAAAAGAGGAATAAAAACATATTTGACACTATTTGTACTCATTGTTCAAGATAGTTAGTGAATCAGCAGCATATGGGAGGACCCACAGAACTCGCATCTTTCCTGATATCTCGAACCTGATCTTTTTCCACAGCTATTGTATACCATGAGCTTCACCATCGGACGGAAAAATGGGATACCCGACGCTGCTTAGATTGCTTTCTTTAGTTGCACATGATCAGAAGCGAATTCTGTTACGTCAAGAGTTATAGACAAGCCACCACTCAGAAGCTTGTCAACTGAAAGACACTCTTCTATTATAGACAAGGATTATTCCTCATACCCATGTTCAATTAGAAGAGTTTACCGTCTCTCGAATTACTGATGAAGTAAGATAAACGGCCTGAAACTTGTATATCTTATTCTCAACTTCTGTTATCTGCTCAGAAGAGAAATCAATAACGACGCGTAAGTCTCGAAGTCGTTCGAGTTATGGATACAAGGCAAAGGCATCCTTGATACGTTCGAGAATTTCCCTTTAAGGTCCATAGCGCTCCCACAGGAGTTAGTAACATCTAGAAAAATCGTGTCCGGAATTAGGCCCCAAGTGCCACTATTAGAAATATTCATCTTACTAGCCAAATGCATATCTGCAACGTCTTTCGGAAGAGTATTGATTAGGAGGTATTCAGAAAATATTGACTGCGAGGCTTTGTCTGTTATGTTATGTGCTTGCTCAAGGGGCATATTTGCCTCGCTTACTAGCGACTATATTATCTTATTGGAGTTTAAATTTTTTTCCATTCTTGAGAACTTTTCATCGAGCAGCCTTAATCGAGCGAGTTGATTATTTACTATTGACGTAGCATTTTCCATATCGCTTTTGAATTGTTGCTGATGTTGATCCATTTGTGGACGAATTGAGGTTAGTCGAAAAATGTTGAGAGAGCATTAAACTCTATATAAATCGCTATCAAAAAGTCGTTAAACTGAAACTAACTATCTATATTCTGGTTGAAACCCCATACTTATTCTGTTACCTGCCTATCCAGAATTTGGCGGTTCGTTCTTGTATACGCCATTCTCAAACAGTTGTTTTGCAAACGTATTTTTGGTTGACTGATCCATACTACCAAGTATAGTTATAAGAGATTGCATCTGGGATTGCATTGAGTTAAATCTGTCTTCCATTATTGTTAGTTTATCTTCTTTTTCTTTCTGAGATTCTAATGCTTCCTGGTAGCCTTCAATACTCATTATCATTTTACATTTGGAACAGAACTTAGCATCTTGAGTATTACCTTCATTACAGTTAGGACATATCTTTGGGTTCAACCTATCAATTGGAATACTATCTTTACTGACTATGCCATATGCTTCAAGTAAAGATTCAGAAGATTCATTACCAAAGTAGTGAATGTATTTCTGCGCCATATTGCTATTCATAGACCAACCTGCGTGTTGATTCAAAATGTTAGATTTTAGTTTGATTGATTTTTCAGTTAAGGCGCTATGACGACGCATATAGGGATTGAATGGTTTAGTTAAAAGGCTCTTTAGTTTTTCTTTATCTTCATTTGGGACGGTATTGTCATTCAATAGTTTTGGCAGGAATTCTTCTTTGTAATATTTGTAAACTTGGTATAGGCCAATAATGCTAAGCTGCCTGCCCACACAATTCCTACCAAGTCCAGGAAATAGCGGGGAGTTTGGATTGTTTCTGCTAGGATGATTTGATAGCCAGTCTTTGATATATGGTATCGACTGGATTAATGGGATATGTCTAGTCCCCGTCTTTCCATTCACTAGAACTTCCGCGTATTGCTTGTTATCTGCAGTTGATTTAAACATAATATCTTTTATTTTCAGATTCAATATCTCATGAGGGCGTGCTGATAAGTCTCTTGCCATTGTATGATAGCAGCGGTCTCGTTTGTTGGTAACCCATTTTAAAAACAATAAATCGTCTTCCTGTGACCATAAATCAGAAGGTTTGTAGCAGCTATCTCTTTCCTTTTGAGTCTTCTAATACCCATGATACAATCTGGCTTTCTCTCAAGTGCGCATAACTCATTCCTTCTTTTTGGATCATCCATGTCAGGATAATACAACCACTTGGAAAAACCTGGATAATACGGTAAGTTTTGTATTATAACTACCTACCCACTTGTGTAATCGGTCTTCATTATCCAGCTTGCGACATTTGTCTAAATAGTAAAGAACATCATCTCTCGTCATATCAATGAACTTCTTTGCAATTCCAATACTCTTCGATAACTCTGCTATAATCTGCATAGTAGATTTTTTGTAATTGAGTCTTGGATTAACCTCTCTTTTCATTGCTATGATATAATCTGAAAATGTTGATGCATTTTCTTTAGATAATCGATTCCTGTCTTTCAGGATTAATTCACAAAATTTAGTCGTTGCAAAACCTTCAGTTGCCATATCAATTTTCTTTTCCAATAATAAGTCATCGTCGTTTTTAGATGATGTCTCTGCTAGTAGCGGCTGCGGCATTAATAATTCGGCTATCGATTTGTTTGAACGCCTGGCCATATTGTACATGTGTATCTAATGAAGTTAATGATACTTTGTATGAGACAATATTTGATACAAATAATGTTTTCTTGGACTCTCATGACTACAATATTATAGTAGCTAACTCTATAATGTCATTTTCTCTTGGTCAGACATATACTCTATGCACAGGGTGTCTTCTGTTAGTATATAATATATTATACCCGTTGCTACATCATTTCTAATACACGACAAAATGACTAGGACATTAAAAATTGACAAACTTGGAGAAATGGTAACTATTGAATTAGATAAAAATGAACTTAAAAGCATTTTAGATTCTATTGATTTAATGATCCAAGATTGGAAGAGCAAATTTGATGCCACAATTTGTAGTCATTGATGCTCCTTCTATCTTAGGATTGCGTCCAACTGGTGTTGAGCACCTGCCAGAAGCATTGAGAGCAGCAGGTTTGTTGACTGAACTACGGGGTGAATATGCAGGAAGGATTTCATCGTTACCTTATAATCCAAATCGGGATAAGTCTACGTTATTACTAAACCCTGATGCAATCAGAGCATTTTCATTACAACTTGCAGAGAAAGTAATCTTTGTACTAAGTAAGAAACAATTTCCTGTAGTTCTTGGAGGCGATTGCAGTATTCTGATTGGTAATCTTTTGGCATTAAAGCGAATCGGAGGTAGTAGTAGATATGGCTTATTCTTTATTGATGGCCATTCTGATTTTTATCAACCTGAAGCATCTCCAACTGGAGAGGTAGCTGATATGGAGCTTGCAATTGTGTCTGGTCGAGGTCCAGATATTCTAACTAATATTGCTGGCCTCAAACCGCTTGTCAGAGACGAAGACATTGTTGTATTTGGCTGCCGTGACGAAGAACAAGCAACAAGTTATGGAAGCCAGAGCGTACATGAGACGAATATGCATCTCTTTGACCTCCAGCAAGTGCGTAAATCAGGAATTACACGAGCTGCTTCTCTGGCCATCGAAGAGTTGATGAAGGATGACCTCGTTGGATTCTGGATTCACCTTGATGTAGATGTTCTGGACGAGGTAATCATGCCAGCTGTGGACTATCATTTAGATGGTGGACTTTGTTTCCTTGATCTGAGCGAACTTTTGAAAATCATACTTGGATCTGGGCGTGCTGTCGGAATGGATATTACCATCTTAAATCCCGGTCTAGATGTAGACGGTTCCATCACACGCAGATTTGTTTCAAGTGTAGTTTCTGGGCTGTCCTAACGGGTGTTGCAACTTCACCCTTGAAATATTACAACTTATGTATACTGGAAGTTGTACAAAAAATGATTGATTGTTACCTTACTTGTCTTACACGAACTGACATGTTATTTGGATATCCGAAGGTGATAACTTGATAGCTAGCAATGAGTTATCGACGATTTTTCAAGTTTTCTGGTTTATGATGCAGATAGGTATGACTAACAACTGCTACTCTGACATTATGGTGTAAAAGAGCTGCTTAGTAATTCACAAAATCGTTTGTACGTGTATGATTATAGCTCAACAATAAAGAACCTGGAATGTAATGGTACAGATATCTTTTTTGATTTTATTACTCGTAGCAATGCTGCTATACGTAATACGTAAAATTTTTGCAAAATGTCATATGATCAGCGGACAAATACATCACAACCATCATTCAGTGATTGGTAGGCGTGGCCTCCTGTACAATTTCATAATTATTGGTCACATTCCCTTGGTAGTACCTATTAACGGGCTCCCAGGTAAATACGCTATTATTATCTCTTACTCCCCAAAAATCATAACTTGCATATTTTCTATTTATGACATATAAAGAATTCCAAAAAAAAATTCAATTTCGGTAGGAAAGCGCTCATCGCTAGCATAATTGGCAATGTTATATTTCTCAGTTACATTATCGTTCTAACAGTAAATCTATCTGTACTGTCTACACCAATAGGTATTGCAATCGGTCAGACGTCAGGTTGTAGTAATTTGTCAAAATCGACGCAACTCATAATAATCGGCATTTTTCACCAAAAATTCTATTGAATTGTAGGTTTGACGACACAAAATTACATGGATTACTCTCAGCAGGACTGGCGACACTATGCATTGGAATTGAACGGGGAACATAACCAACAAAAAGAATGTATCCAACTATTGCTGCGAATACTGCTACTGCAATTATAGTGGTTATTATTTCCACTAGTGTCATGTTAGTGCTATCCTATGATCAGTGCAAAAACCATTGTGGTATATGTAGTATAATGTGTTGAATTATTAAATTACCAAAATGCAGGTAGAGCCGCGGGGTTAGTATCTCTGGCTCACTATCGACTAGAATATTATTCTTCAAATGAATTTATTACAAATACCCAAGAAAACCAGCCTATGTGGCCATTCAAAAGATTCTCACAAAGTAATTGAAACAGATCCAGATAGTAATGTCCCTGCGATACATTGTGAAATTTGTGGCTCTTGTAATAATTGTCTATTAATATCAACGGGTATGAGGTATTAAGTGAGAGCATAGGGATATCAGCACAGGATATTGAAGCAAGAAAGCTCAAGTATCTATTCATTGTTGGTATTGCTTTTACTCTTCCCGTGGTTCTATTCAGTTACCCAGAGGTTTTTAGATTCATTCCACTTGCAGGAACAAATAGTTCGGCCTATTTAGCATTTGCATTTGCTTCTATAGTTCAATTTGTAACCGGTAGCAGGTTCTACATTGGCGCTTTTCGTATTGCAAAAATGAAATCCGCTAATATGGATACCCTTGTAGTTCTAGGGACGACCACAGCTTACGTCTTTAGTGCATTTAACACCTTTCCTTTACCAGTTTGGCATAACATCTACCCTGATGCAGCTGCAGTAGTTGTAACATTCATACTCCTTGGAAAATATATCGGGCTGAAAACCAAAGGTAAAACAGGCTCAATTATAAAGAAGATGCTGGAGCTTCAACCAAAGACTGCAAGAATTAAAAAGGAAACCGGGGAGGAGCATGAAATTCCAATCGAGCTTATCCAGCCAGATGTAGTTTGTAGCTCAATTC
>QHBN01000158.1 GCA_003176995.1 Candidatus Nitrosopolaris wilkensis | reverse complement strand
ATTCTCGTATTCAGAATCTCTTCTGCCCGGTCGATGATGATGATGATGCTTTGACAGCACCAGCGGTAGCGAGAGAAATGCCAACAATCCCTATAATGCCGGCTACTATATAGAAATTTGCAATGATGCTGACCCCAAGTGGTCTCGACTGCTTCTGCATTTAATGATATTGTTAATGCCGAGCCATTACAATAGCACTGAGGCAAAGTTTTTCTATTTGATTTGTAACTATGTATTATGAAACGTTTACTCTGGATGTAAATTGACAGTTGGATAACTCACATTTTACGACAGTGTCCAGAATGGAATGTATGATGCCTGGAATAGACACTAGCTCAGACAGACAAAAATATATCAAAAACCTGTTGCTGGGGATGTAGAACTCGCCTAGGAGAGAACCTACAGTTCTAATCACTTAAATGTATATGACAGTCACCAGTTGCAGCAGACTACCAAAAACGGCTTTCCATAAATAGCTGTCCGATTAAGTAGACAAGAAAAGATGGAATCAATTGAGATTATCATTTTATTTTAATTTTTACACGACCAGCCCAAACACTTAATTCCTAAAATTATTCTGGTTTTGATATATGATTAACATAAATACTAGCGTGGATTTCGTATATGCTTTCAAACATGAAAAGTGGACTCTTCTTGAATTCGAGGTCAACTGCGGTCGTTATAGGAAACGTTATCTTGCTCATCGCTTTCTGCCAGTAGTAATATTATCCTATCTTTAAGCTCAAATTCTACTCAATCCCCTAAACCTCTTCCAGGCTCAGACATTTTTGACAGTTACAACCAAGGTTAATGGAGGCACAAAGAAACCTTCAGATTTTACCGTAACTGTATCTGGCAATAGTCCATCACCAAAATCAGTCTCCGGCTCATCAAGTGGTACTTCTGTTATATTGTTTGGTGGGAGCTATAAGGTTACTGAATCCGGCACTTCTGGATATAGTCCTAGCTATTCTTCAGGCTGTTCTGGTACTGCTACTAGCGGCCGCATACAATGTATTATTACCAATCAAGATCATGGCACCCCTACTCCAAATAAGGGCATAACATTAACCAGTAATTCAATCAATGTATATTCAATTCCATCAACTTCTGCCCAAGTCGAAAAATTCCTGACAAATTATATGATAAGCGGCGAGATCTCCTCTATAAATGCGTCTAGAGATCTGATAACATCAACGATAATAAATGACTTTGACAGCAGCCCAAATATTGGATATGTAAAAAGCAACAACATAGCCGCAACCTCTCCGAATAACGGTTCTCAAGTAACACTTCCAAATCCATTTGTAATCACGGGTACGATAAATCAAAAAATTACGAATGAAACTCACAATGTTATTATGGCTGCATCCACATCAAATCCTGCCGGAAAGAACGTCGAAATAAAATGTACATTTGCAGATGTGTTGTCGGACTATAAATGTTTGCACATTCCGTGACAGGTTGCACGGAGTGTAACTCTAACCACAAGAAAATGACACTCTCTTACTAACCCTAGGAACTACACGCCATTATTGGATATATTCGAAAGAGTGTATCGTCGGCTGTAAGCAAATCATAAAAGTGTTAGGGACAATACCAAGCAAATGCTAATACCACAACGCTGATTATGTTGATAGATTCTTAGTTGGGTAGGATTGCTCTCCAACTATTGCACATGTTGGGTTATAATCTCTCGACATGTAATTGCATCAAATGAACAAAGCTTTCAATCCAGGTACTGATAGTTTGATGCGAACATCTAACAATCTAATATATTTCAGAATATTGCGCAATGATTTGTCTAAGTTTGTCTGATTTTTGAGCGGGGCTCTTAATTACTATTCGTCAATCGAATTTTGACATCTTCGTAAAAAGTCCTAAATCAATCGGGCATTACGACACTAGCATGGAGATGATCTCATCCACTTGAGTACGTATTCTAGTTGTTTTCAAAAGCTCTGAAGCATAAGGTTAGATTGTATATTACATGGAATCACATTTTTAACGACAAGTATGTATCTTATCGTCTTTCGATATTACAAGTAAGACTCAAATATGCTCCTATGGAATATTCAACAGACTCGTACAAAGATTGGTATGCATCAACTGCAATTTTCATCATTAATGAAATGGGAGGAGGAATGGAACTTTATCAGCTGAATTGGACGTAACTGTGGTTGAGGGAGTAGTAGGAGGAGGAGGAGGAAGGTTGTTGTTATTGTTGGGGATGATTACAGGGGAGTTTGTTGATTGAATAGTGGTTGAGGGAAGAGTAGGAAGAAGGTTGTTGTTATTGTTGGGGATGATTACAGGGGAGTTTGTTGATGGAATAGTGGTTGAGGGAAGAGTAGGAGGAGGAAGAAGGGTGTTGTTATTGGTATTGATATTGGTATTATCCGGAATTGATGGGATTATAGTTGGAAGATGATTGTGATTATGGTGCTTGGTATTGGTATTGGTATTATCATGAGTTGATGGGATTATAGTTGCAGGAGGAGGAGAAAGAAGGTTGTTGTTATTGATATTGGTATTGGTATTATCCGGAATTGATGGGATTATAGTTGGAAGATGATTGTGATTATGGTGCTTGGTATTGGTATTGGTATTATCATGAGTTGACGGAAAAGAACTGTATTGGGGGGTCGTAACAGGGGTAGGAGTTACCTTAAACGTTTTTGTAGTCGAGTATTTTTCATAACCAGAAGCAGATACGTCTGTTGTCACTTTATATTTCCCAGTTGTATCTCCGTCTTTGACTGTCCAATAATAAGAAGCCTTTCCGGTACCGTCTGTAGTGCCTCCTACCTTCTTAAACGGTCCGACTGGGCTTGAGATTCTTCCTACTACGGAGGCTCCTGCAACGGTATTACTGGAGTTTTTGTCAAGGATTCTAATTGTTATAGTCTGCTTATCTCCTGGGTGAACGGAATTTTTGTCTAAATGAAGCGAAACTGATAATACTTTAAGAATCGCAGCAGAAGCTGATTTTG
>QHBN01000157.1 GCA_003176995.1 Candidatus Nitrosopolaris wilkensis | reverse complement strand
AAGTGTGTAAGTACAACAGCTAGGGAACGATAATGCCCGTAATACCATGAACGGAGCCTACATCTAGTGCATCGTCTATCTTAAGACGTCGTTTGATAAGCAGGATCCCATAATACGACGCGAAACCCATTACAATGCCAAGAAAGAACGAATTTTGTGCACTAATAAATCCTGAGGCTCCTGTCACTCCAGCCAAGCCAGCTATTGCACCAGTTATAACACCTGTGGTAGATGGCTTTTCGCTTTTGCTCCTCCAGGAAAGCCCTATCCAAACCATAGCAGACGTTGCAGATGCAATCTGCGATACTAACAATGTATTGCCAGCCAGGGCTCCTGAGGTGAGTGCGCTACCTGCGTTGAATCCAAACCATCCGAACCATAACATGGCGGCGCCGATAACAGCAAGTGGTATGTTGTGGGGTACCATTATTGCCGGTCCAAAATTTTTCCTTCGTCCCAATACTAAAGCCGCTCCGATCGCACCCATACCTGCACTTGTATGAACAACGATTCCGCCTGCAAAATCAAAGACGCCGAGCTGTGCGAGCCAACCTCTTCCCCAAACCCAATGTGCTAATGGATAGTAAATGAATATACTCCATGCAATAATAAACACGAAAAAAGCACTCCCCTTCAATCTTTCAGCAAATGCACCAGTAATAAGGAGCGGAGTTATAACAGCAAACATCATTTGGTATGTCGCAAATGTGACACCTGGAATGGTTGGTGCATAATCAAGTGACTTGTTAATAGGTACACCATTGAAAAATGTCCAATTAAGCCCACCGATAATACCTCCGGGGGAAGGAGCATAGACTAACGTAAATCCTATGATAAACCAAAGCACTGAAAGGATCGCGAGACCCGAAAAGGTCTGCATGAGTACAGAAAGTGAGTTTTTACTTCTAATTAAGCCAGACTCAAAAAAACCAAGTGCAGGAATCATTAACATTACTAGGCCAGTGGAAATAAGCATCCATGAGGTGTCACCAGCACTTATGGTCAATGTTCATCAAAATTACGCTTTGGGTTTTACACCTTTAGGAATAATCGTAGATAATTTATCGCAGGACGAATATTATTTGATGCTGGAATGGGTGAACCAAGGACTGAAGAGAAACCAAAAATTCTATGGCAAATAATAATAACAACTTATTCGTATAGGGATAATAGATGATAAGAGAACCAAATGTAGCTCCTACTGCATATTACTTTGATGATGCTTATAACAAAACACGCGCATCCATTTTTCCGTGAAAAAACAATTCGGAAATTATTTGACAGTTTCTCTATGTCCCTTTATCCATACGGAATCATTTAAGGAGGAATTCGACTTCTACTCTTGAAATCGTATGTCCATATATTATAGCCCCTGGGATAGTTGCTTGATAATCATAAGATATACTCCTCGGTGATGTTTGAAGAATTTTCTTGTAATAAAATAAGGAATAACAAGAATGAGGGAGGAGAAGATGATAAAAGATATTTTGTTCTGAATACTAGAGGACTATCTTTTACGAATTATGAATATGCTATGGAGGAAGTAAAACATTATGTCGAATGAAAAAACTAAAGGTAGTGTCGGAATCGATTGCAAACAAAATAACCAACACAAACATAAATCTAATCATGTATCGCAACTAAAGAAGTTGTTTAATGTTGCTTTGGCTTGGCAAATGAGCAAAATACTGAAGCGTATATGAGAAAGATACGATTTGTGCAGATCGTAAATAGTAACGATAAGTTTATCTGCAATTTGACATATAGTTTTCCGTGTCAACGACTAACAATGTCTTTGCTAGAAGAGTATACAATACTGAAAATAAAAAACACGTTAAACGATCGGTTTTGAAAAGAATAATCCTTCTAGGAATAATACTTGCAATCACACTAAGTATCAGTACGTTTGCGCTTGGACCTCTGATTCCTGCTGAATTTTTGATGTACGTCCAGATAGCACAATTCGTTTTGATAGGTTATATTGTTATGGAAATAATCAGTAATTCAGCTTTCAGGGTAGTAACAGCTGCACGACAATCCAACCAGACAGCCAAATCAATAAGGAGCCTTATTAGAATTCTAGGATCCATGACAATTGTCGCTATTCTAATATCTTTCCTTAGCCAAAATCCCTCTTTAGCGGCAACAATTGCTACAATAACCGGGGTAGTAATTGGTTTTGCTTCCCAAACTGTGATCGGAAATATGATTGCAGGAATGTATTTAACATTAACTAGACCATTCAAAATAGAAGATAGAATAACAGTCTTAGGAAATAGCGGTAAGGTCGCTGATATAGGGTTGTTATATTCCGGACTCATATTGGATACTGGAGACACCGTGCTTGTCCCTAATTCATTATTAATAACAACGTCGATAATATTGCGAGAAGGAAAAAAGTCTAATTTACCTGATCCATTGTATATCTGCTAAGAAATGATTCTTAGATGATCTTACTATTGCAAGGTGGAAGGATTTTCAGCGCTCACATCATTCTTGCTTGTGTTGTTTTTACGCAATTCCCAAACAACTATAGAGGGCAACAAATAATCTGCCTTTGAGCCGCCTGATATTTGCCAGGCCCTTTTTCTTAATTCCCTTCAATGCGACTCTCTTTTTCGTGTTTTTAATATTTTTCTTTGCGTCAAGTCTCAGAAACGCTAAGTCTCTGCTAAGTTGATACAATCCCTACCGGCGATATGCTCGGTATTTCTGTCAAATTACGGATGCATGAGCTTTGGAACGCAGCATAAGCAAACTGCATACCTTAAATGTGGTTCAAAAATGAAGAGAATAGGATGATGGTCAACATATTTAGACGCTGGAAACATAAGAGATCGATCTATGGTTATAGATATAACCTATGTGCTGGATTTCTGAAGCGGAATTTAGGGAGCTGAGTTAACGTTAAAGTAACACAAAGAGCGATCCTTTATAACAAGTACAAGGATCTAATCCTTTTTAATAAGAATATAATTATAGCCGGGGTTTGTTCTCTCTTTTCAGCTGCGTTTGTTACCCAGGTTTATCATACATATTACAGCATAAGTCATATCACAAATTCTATCGTTGCACTAACAACTGAATATAGTGTTTATATGCCGTTATTTGGTATACTTTTCTACATTGATAACAGATATAGATATATCGACCCATTAACGGGAAAGAAAGATTTCAAGACGATAAAAACAGACATAAAGAAACTATTTACTACTTTTTTTATTTCCGAAATTGCTTATTCACTGTCAAAGCTTTCATTCACTTATCAGTTTCTACAACTTGGAGCTCTACCGTATCAAGCATCTATGATTGGATCACTGGCAGCGTCAGCAATATCAATAGTATTAATTAACTTAGTGATCATAAGAGGAGTAAAGCTATTCAGAATCTAGCTTGACCTTTTTCACGAATGCATACTGGTGAATAAAAATCTCGGCCATCTCTATCGCGCTTGTAATTGTTTTAGAAAGAAGAATGTCTCATCCAAGATTGAAGAAATCAGAAATTTGACGACAGGTTCGGAAGCAACGATTGATGAGCAAATAATGGGGCGTAATTAGCTCAGTTCTTTCTTGATTCTTACTACAACTTCTTTCATCTGTTCCTTAGTCTCTTTATATCCATCTTGAATTAGCTGTCTGATTGTAGTTTTTGAAAAGTCAAATGTCTTGTTTGAAATGGTATGACTGTCGTTCTTTCGCTCCAAACGAGCAACAAAATCAACATCTACTCTACCCTTCACTAAATCATCATATCTTCCCTGCTTGCCAGTGGCAGGAAAAACAGCCTTAGTTTTCTCAGTCAAAATCTTTTGCAGTGCCTCTTTTTTTACACCATTCTCTTCGGCTAATTTAATTAGAGACTTTGCGAATGTCGCGAAATCAGATACTAGAATTGCAACAAATTCATCAAATTCTGTTCTGTCATGATATATGATGTCATTCTTTCTGTCAACAACACGGTCATAGTCAGAAGGAAGATATTCTTGTTTAGCTGGATGAAGATTTATTATACCGAATTTGAGTCTGGGTATATTGTCTTATAATTTCCTCACTCTATGCCAATAATGTCTGTGAGCAAGGACTGTCTGCCTTAGCGGGGTATTAGCTAATAGGCCACCATCCCAAAAAAAGCGCAAGCCGCTACTGTCTTTCAAAGAAGAACGTCGATTATTATCCTCCATAGCTGCGTTGTCGTCTCGCCCTTCCACGGCCAAAGTACGGGTTTCCACATTTAATCTAGTATAGTCATAATTTACAGGAACTGAACAGCTAGCTAAAACGAAATCTGACTTAATGCCATCTTCGTATCTTATAACGTGTTCAAATGCCTCATTATTCTCCGGATTCTTAGCCGAATCATCAGATTTCATTCTACCGTATCTCCAATATTCTGACTTTCTTGTTCCATCTTCCTTTTCGTAACTATCAAAAACCACTGGAGTAGCCTCCTGTACATCTACAGCAACTAGCAAGAGTCTTGGTTCACCATTTTCGAAGCTTGTTGAAATTGGAAACTTTGCAAACTTTTCCAAGCTTTCTAATGGTCTGTTGTCATAGTTATACCACGTATTTGATGGATCAAAAAATCTATTGTCTGACAAAGGCATCTTCGGTATAAACACGTTAGGAACTCCCTTCAAAATAAATTCCTTACTGCTAAAATATCTTCTAGCAGACTCTCCTGAAGCAATTCGTTTATCTAATCGACGCCAAGAATCCCAGTAATCCGTAAAGTAAGGCATCTTTTCAGCATATGATTGTGTAGAAAGATATTCCCAAAACTCGACAAGCCTTTCGCCAGAACCTTCCCATGTTTTATTTTCCTTTACGTAGCTTACCAATAAAGCAGAGTTTATCGCGCCTATGGACGTTCCAGCTACGATATGAAATATTGGCTCGTTTCCCCTCCCTTCTGTTCTAAAGTATTCTGAAAGATCCTCTTTGATAGCTTTGTAAGCTCCCGCTTCGTACGCACCAAGCGAACCTCCTCCTTGAAATATTAAATCTCTTTATACTGGAATTCATATTTTTAGGATCGGCTGCCATACACTATTCCACCACAGGTGCGGTATATTTATTATTATTATTATCATCATTATCGGCTATTCTCGTAAAGAATTACCCAACTTCAATAAACTTGCAAAGTCATCTCTCTTTTCAACTTCCAAATACAACCTAAACAGATAGATGATTATTCACTCTGAGTAAAGGAGATACGACAGGAACAGGTTCAGAACCAAAAATGGTAGATAAAGCATTGCTGAATGATGATAGTCTGCTGTATGGGCTGGGTCAACTACTAAGCCAAATAGCTCTGAATGAATGGTTCTGCAGGGGCTGTTGGTCATTCTAGACTCCTATTGGCTGCAATTGGTACTGACTTGACGAATCTTGCTCGTGACTCTGAAGGTATACAGTCAAAACTCTACTATCGCTACCAATGGTTCTTCAGTATCCAAATAGATCGTTAGGAGGGCTCTTGATATTAATGAATTTAACGAAAGATCGGCTCAGTAGAAACCATTGAATATTATAATGAGATTGGTTAGTATGTGGATGTTGTATGCTATACATCTGAATGATAATTCTCTGTTCTGTGTTTTCACTAGTCTTGATGTAATATCTTCTCCAAATAGTCGTTTTATCACTGAAACGATGGTTTCATTCTTGTTTCGTTGATTGTACAG
>QHBN01000156.1 GCA_003176995.1 Candidatus Nitrosopolaris wilkensis | reverse complement strand
ACTATTTGGAGAGCACATTACATCAAGATTGGTAAGAACACAGAACAGAGAGTTATCTCTTAGGTGTATAGCCTACAATATGCATAGATTAACTAATCTTATCGTAACATTGATGGTTTCTACACAGCCTATCCGCGAACAGCTGCATTGTAACACTTTCATGAAGCATTGCTATCGGGTGGAGGCATAGGGACTCTACAGTTGATAATCAAAAGATTTGCAGATACTGAGCACAGACAGGCTACGGTGGCGTAGTGAACTGGGACAGCCTAAGCTTAGATCAACTGATTCTACTGAATACATATTCCACTAGCGAGTCTTTCATGATTCCGAATGTCATATCATACTAGTTAACTGAACACAAATCCAAGGTGGCAGCCAAGGACAAGATCAAGGAAGTAATCGAGGTAGCACAGCGCCGTAAGATGGAGGTGAAATAGAAAATGGGTAAAATATTGGGCAACGCATTCATAATATACTGAGTGCTTAGTTTTATAGGAACTTTAATCCTAGCACATTTTGCAGGTTATCCTAACGGTCAGATTATAGTGCCAGCAGGATTCACATGGACGCCTTATACTCGCCGTGATAGGATTATGGATGAGAATCAAGAGCAAGAGCACAAGAAAGTATCGACAAACAGACTGAATTATTGGAGAGGGTGGCAAATAAATTAGATGGAAAGGAAAGCTGGTCTAGTTCCTATCTCTTTTTTCGATATTTTTAAATACGTTATTTAGACAGATCCGAACGACCATTGCATTGCAAAATCGGGCCTGATACACCTTTTTGAAGAGCATGAAAAGGGAAGCCTTAAGGTGATAGGATTAGAACCAAAAAAAGGTGCTAGAATTTAGATATGCAGATTAACGACGCTACAATGCTTCTAGGAGGGAAAGATATAATTCAGGTTGATGCAACCGTAATCGCTGGCGTTCTGATTCTCATGACAATCATGTCTTTTAGACCTCATTCCGAGGGTGGGGAACGCGAGAAAGTAGCCAAGCATCTAAGATCCGTATTAATGGGCGGTAGTATAACGATATTTTCTATTTCTGCAATAGCAGTTGCTTTACGAGCAGTAACAATAGGTAGCACTGTGATGGTCCTTGGATTCGGTTTTTTATCTTTTCTAATAGTTGGACTTGCAATAACACCATACATTCCAGAAAAATATTATGAGAGAAAGAAGTCATGAAAATTCCTTAGTAATACAATGTGTTTGCTAACTAGTTCGAATTTTTCTTCCGACTGCTTCAGCGACGTCGTCTTTGTACGATAATGAGTGCAATTAGAAAACCTATTAGTATTTTATTCCTGATTCATATAAAGTGGGATAATATGGGGTGATGCGAGTCAATAGGCTGGACACCATTGATAAAATTATAAACAGCGGCAGAGTTGATAAATAATAAACAAATATTCGGTGTAATAATTTTTGGTGTAATTGCCATCCTTCTCGTGGGTTTCATACTGACTAGCATATCAATCAGTCAACAAGCAGCGCAGCAAGTTAATCTACAAGCACAGCTGAAGCAGTTATTCCATCATTCAAAGCTGTAGTTAAACAGAATATGACTCAACCAATACCTGTGTAGTTATGTTTGCATATGCTGCAACTAGAATCTTACCGCTAAAATGATATTAACGGATGTAATATTTCTCGGAGATTCTGATAGGATTAGGATGTCTAATTATATGGTCATTTTACAGAGTTGCGGAAAGACATCATGATAAGAAGAAAGAAGATATCTATGGTCATGTCATTGATTGGGAAACATAATGATTTGGACTAACATTAATAAATTTAGCCGATTTCTTGCATGGTTAAATCATGGCAATTAGGTTATGATTGATAGAACATTGAATAAACCTGAATTTTCAGCAAAGGATCTTTTTACTTAGACAAAGTTGTGAAGAAGAGATCAAACGATATATAAAAATAAGAAGTGATGTTTTTTCTCATTGGCCAGAAAGCAATGGTAAAGAATTGTCCATGCGGCAAAAAGGGTGAGAACAAAAATCAAATAGCAGCGTACAAGGATGACAAAGGTGAATTACACACGTATTCTGCTGTATGTACTCACTTAGGTTGTACTGTAACATGGAACCCTGTAGAAAAATCATTTGATTGTCCGTGTCATGGTTCACGTTTCTCCGCCTCTAAGGGAAGAGTGGTTAACGGCCCTGCTAATAGTAATCTAGAATCTAGGCAATATCAGGGATGCAACGCTCCGTCATAATATTCCTTATTGCTCCCATATCGATTTACTAAGTAGTATTATCTGTCTTAAAAAATGAATACAAAACTATGTTCTAACTAGTCAACGTGCAAATAATTTACACCAGACCCAAATCATTCAAACTCCTATTTTTTATAGTCAAATCTCCAAAGCATTTACATAATTGAAGCTTGAGTTATTAATATTGCTCTCATTTTCTATAATGCTTTTAGTTACGACTTTTGGCACTCCAGCTCATGCTCAGTTAACAAAAACTTTAGGTATTAAAATTATGTTCGTAGCAATCGACAGTACGACACTAAGGCAGAGCAAGGGCTCTATGCCGTTCGTCTTTGCGTCACCTTCAGTTGCACAGCCTTCAACCTTTAACAATAACCATCAATCTTTTCAACTTCCCCCTATCGCTAACGCTGGATCCAGTCAAGTTGTTACTGCAGGGTCGACCGCAGTTCTCAACGGATCAAACAGCAAATCGCCAAACGGAATAATTCTATCATATTCATGGAAGCAAATTCCGACAGCCTCTCCTAGTACCTTAAACGGAGTGAACACACCGGTATGGGAGTTTATTGCTCCAAACGTTACTAGAGATACACTCATGCGATTTCAACTAAATGTTACGGATAACTTGGGACAGACGGGCATCACTTACGTTAACGTCCTTGATAAGCCAGCCTCGACCTTCGTTGTTCCACCACCAACTCAGATTATGAAATCACCATCCACAGCTGCAACTGTGTCTTCAAATAACCAGAATAGAGGTTCGAACCCTGTCAATATTCCCGCTAACAATGCAGCAACGCCGCCGCCTTTGACTCCACCAATACGGCCTCCTCTGATTCCGCATTAGTCGTTTGATAAATGGATGACTTAATAGTATATAGTGGATATAGTATTCCTATATGGACCAGGGTGAGCCAGGTGTAGATTATGATGAGCCAAATCTAAATCCGTTAATA
>QHBN01000155.1 GCA_003176995.1 Candidatus Nitrosopolaris wilkensis | reverse complement strand
GCGTTTCACGATATGGGGCTTTCAACGTTTATCTCCTATTCAAATGTGGATGCAAACGGTGGTGCGATAAGCCCTGACCAGATTAGTAAAGTTCAGAGAATGAGACATTGGAATAAGATTTCTAACAATAATAGAAGCTATCACAGAAATTTGAAAAGTGCCTTCGCTATCTTAAGCAGTGTAAAAGATAAGCTTTCATTAAACGACGCGCTGCTAGAAAAATCTGCTTATAACTATCGTAAGGCTCTGGACAAAAAAATTATCAAAGGTAGATCAATTCGTGCGTTGGTAGTGTCATCTATCTATGCTGCATGCAGAGAAATGAATGTCCCACGAACACTTGATGAAATTGCGGAGATTGCAAATGCAGACTCTATATTCGCTGGAAAGTGTTATAGGCTACTTGTACGGCATCTAAAACTCAATCTACCAGTAGTCGATTCGAACGCGTACCTATCCAAGATAGCAAATAGGGCTCGTGTAAGCGAAAAGGCTTACAGGAGAGCACTTCAAATGCTTTCTATAATAAAAGAGAACCCAATATCATATGGCAAAGATCCAAATGCTCTTGCTGTTGCTACATTATATGCCGCCTGTCTAAAGGAAGGAGAGAAGGTCAGCCAAGCTCAAATCGCTGTTGCAGGCAACACAAGTATCGTGACGTTGAGAAAAAGATTCCAAGATGTCAGGAGGATCTTCCCATGAAGATTTCAAAGCCTTTTTGTTCGATTAATGTATCAAAGCTGAGACTCTAAAGCTGGAGGCTTTAAGAGGTTTGGAAGAGTGCCATTAACCGTTATAGATTACCTGTACCGAGGAATTTGTTGGAAAGAGTGGTCAGAACGTCCTCTCCAGCTCACGCAGGAAACCATCGAAATGCAATAGATTTCATAGTCCCAGAAAATACTCCATTACTCGCTGCAGCCAATGGTATAGTCACCTATCTTAAAGACGATTCTATCATTGGTGGGCCTAATCCAATCTATTGAAATATTGTAGCTATCATGCATGCGAATGAAGAATATTCCAGGTACGATCACCTGACACCTCAAATCTCAAAAGTCAAAGTAGGTCAAGCTGTCAGCGAAGGGCAAGAGATAGCCGGGTCGGGATGACAGGATATAAATTCCGTCCACATCTACACAATAAGTTTTCATTTTTACTAGAGATAATATCTGGATAGATTTTGATACGGTAAGTGTTCAAGATTTTATCTCATGAAATTATTTGTACATCATTGAATGTGCCAGCTTTTCTTCCCACTTTCCTGCTGCTTCAGCGGCCGCGAATGAAGAAATCAAGAAGGCAAAGGCAGTCTACTCGATTCTATTCGTTTATTTTCCTTTTCAGTTGAAATCAACTACGAGCTTTCTATCGTATTCTGTCCGATTCAACGCACAAGCTGGTGATATCCTTTTGTCTGCAAAATCCAGTAATAACCACGGCCGAGACGACACTGCCCGGACCGACACCGGTTAGCTGCTCGACCCGGCTCGAACCGCGAAACTAGGTCGATATCGATATCTTTCATCCTTATTTATTAATAACACCATTTCCGAGATAAGGATGATTCATACGATTGGTCTTTTTAGATTATTTCTTTTTTGTTTTCTGATGTGGGACGACCCTTCATAATAGTTTGCAGCAAGGACATTTTGTGCCATTCCATTTTATAAATATCTCGCAAGTAGAGCATCTTTTGTAACCTTGTGCGTAGTAGCTACTTCTTCGATCTTTAGTAGCCTTGTATCTTACAGAGATTTTTACAGCTCATATTTTAACACAATTCTTTGTAAAGCATCGAGTGAAATATTGCAAATGAGTATCCATGCTTATATCATCTTAGCTAACTGTTGTACTTACACACTTA
>QHBN01000154.1 GCA_003176995.1 Candidatus Nitrosopolaris wilkensis | reverse complement strand
AAAGGACTGAAGCTATATCTATTATGCTACAAGCTATGTCTGTTAAACAACGTAGACATTCCATCCGAAACACCAGCATTCTGATTCAGGGTACTTTTGACGAGTGTCCTGACGCCTTGTGCATCTCCTATCTGTTTAAAGATTATTACCGGACGACAGCAAATGTGAATGGCCTACTGAAACGACATCACATCTTCCACACGAAAATAAGCTAAAACATCAGTAACGAATCCTTCAAAAACCTGCATAGAAGACTGAACTAGAAAACTCATATATAGTATTTTGCTGCAAACGTTCTAATGCACAAACAAATATCGTTCATGATAACAGCGGCAGTAATGTTGACAGCAATCGTAACAGTGGCTCTATACACTGTCAATACAGCAAATGCGCAAGGAAACGCGACGAGTTCTGGTGGCGCCAATATGACAAAGGCAGGTGGCGCGATCAAGAACGCAACTGGTGCCGCTGGCAACACGACAAAGAATATGGTGGGCGGTCCCTTTAACAAGACAAAGTAAATGTTCGTTGTAAGCCAGCAACATCATATTTTTTATACAACGTGGTAATATTGCATAACTTTGACTAGGTATCAAAGTTTGCTAGTATTACTGTATCGTTCCATGAGTTTCTTATCCTGCGGCAAACAAAGTATGCCAGAGCCTAAAGTATCATTGGCTCGGTGGTTACAAATATCAATTGGTTTTTCCTTCACTATTGATGGCATCTTCGGAATGGGAGGATATGGCGTAGGAGGTGGCGGCAATATCAGTTGCCATGGTATTGTAATTAATCCACTCCAAAGTAACAACGCAATAATTATTCCAGTTGCTATTGGTAATGATGATACTAGGAAAATTAATAGAGTCATCTTAAATCCTCTGGACGCTTAACTGATGGTTGTGGAATTACAGTCACAACATAATGGCATTTAGGACACAATAGAAAAAGTAAATTATTTTGAACTATGGTATTCATTGCTGATACTGGAAATCGATGCTTACATCCAACGCGTACCATTAACTCTTTTTTCTTACCAAACAATTGTAATTATCCCCACGATTACTGATATAATCGACATTGATAGACCAAAATACAAAATACATTAATCGTCGATTCATCTATTCTCGTATTCCTAGGAGAACAGTAGCAAACTGAACAGATAAACAAGCCTCCTATTTGATGGAAGTTACTCATTACATCGGCCCTCTTGCACAGAGGACAGGCAGTGAGGATCTCGTCTGTCTTTTCACCATCACTTCCTCAAGCTGACCACATTTTTTACATATTGAAATTCTGCCAGTTCGTCCATTTATTACGTCTTGAGTTATCGTTACGAAATCGTGCTTGCATTCATTTAAGCTAACCAATCTCATCCCTTCTTACAATGCTCACAGACCAATATGCTGCCAATCTTTGTCAACTCTTCCTTCGGGATTAATCGCTTGCAAATATAACATTCAGCAGCAGTTTCTGTCATTCTGTCACCTCTTTCAGGAACCTGACAAATTGCTTCAATATTACAATTTCGTTTGCGCTAAACTCTGGTTGTATTAGGTTCTGTGCTAATACGTCTGATGCTTTTGTTGTTACTGGCAAGTCTACCGCCTTGGGTGTTTCTTCCTTATGCGCAGTATAACATTTATGCACTGATAAATCTGTATTGAGAGGACCATTAATTCCCAGTTCTTTACGTTTGATTTTATTCCAGTTTATTGGCAGGCCGCAAGTATTGCAGTGTGTTAGACTCAATTCAGTTCCCTCCTTGGTACTGCTAGACAACATTCCTTACATCGGTATACGAATTGGTTCCAGTATTGCAGTCTACCTGTTTCGCATCTGTCGCACATAATTGCTGTCATTCTTAAATCAGACATACTATAGCATATTATAACAGAGTATTTAGCTTTTGTGATGGTTGGTTGAGTATCATTGTTCTATAACCTACTATAATGCGCTATGCTTAAATACATTATAATACATTACAATCTGTTGAAATTCAAATTTATAGGCACAATTAGTCATATGGCTAAAGACGATAGACTTATCTGGATCCCTAAAAGATATCATAAAGATATTGTGAAACTACAAGATATACAAGTGCGCATTACAATAGACGATGAGATATAAAGCGGGTGTACCCCTTCGGTAACGACATAAGAAATCGAGAGGATCTGTGAGCATTACTTGGACCAACTTCCACCAGTTACGTTTGCTTGCGCAGTATAATTCACTCCGCTTATTTCCGGTACAACCCTTATGTTAGTGTGGCATTGTTGTCTACCAATATTATAAGCACCCGTATAACTTGCCGTATGGTTCGATATTCCACCACTTTTAACGAAGCCTGTTTCGTTTAAGTTATCAGTGCATCCGGCTTTCAAGCCTTGATTGTAATCTATCGTATTCGCAGTTGTATTTATTGAAGTCCTAAATGGCTGAAATAATGCTGTTGGTGGTTGTTGCATGGGGTATTGCGGCTGTGTTAGCGGAGATTGGTATTGTTGCTGTTGCTGCGGAAATAATGGTTGCTGCTGTTGTTGAGGTTGTTGTTGCAGTTGGTTAGTCTGAGCAGGATAACACAAACTCCCTTGCAATGTATCACCAAGCCTACAACCTCCATTTGTTGTTGGGACGTGTGTAGCAGCTGAAGTTTGTGTATTTGTCGAAGTATTAGGAACGCATCGAGTACCAATATGACTATCCTGCGGTACATCCTTGGACAACTGCTGAATTTGGTGCCGCTCCTGAATTATTACAAACTACAGGATTTTGCTGACATTATTTGAATGGTGTAACATGTTGTATTCCTATGAGATTTAATTGAGCTTGTGCCGATCGTGGTAAGAAAAACTGACTTATTACCAATAGCACAGGTATCAATGCAGCTATCTTTGTTCTTGGTATTGTGGTAACAGTAATTAATAATGACCGCATTACTCTTAAACACAGTATTTTCATATGTCAGATACTACCTGTTTGCCTTCAAGTCTACAAGGGTAACATAATTCGTTATTGCTGATGTGCATATTTTTACACACAACACATTCTCGAAGTTTCCAACTCGTGGATTATTACCTATTGTCACGCTAGATTGACCTACTTGACCATTAGCCCCATTCACTGATATCCCATTAGCGCCATTCGCACTTACTCCGGAAGAACCTGCTTGTCCTGATACTCCAGGAGCGCCATTTATTGAAATTCCGTTAGTTGCTATGTTGCTTGTGGTGGATTGCACGGAGGTATGGGAGGGATTGGAGGTAGAGGCGGAATTGGAGGGATTCCAAATACAGGTCTAGGTTGTATTACAGAAAGGAAAACATTGACTGAAATGTTGGCTAAAATACGCTTGTTGTGCTGCAAAATGGGCTTGAAGTTGTTGCTGGAATAGTTCTGGGTTGAAGGCTTGAACACTCCCTATTAACGAGGGAATTGCTATCACAGTTACGAGGATTCCAACTATAGAGAATTCTTTAAAATTTGTCCATATCATGGGTAAGACTGAAAGAGGGTAGCTATTGTACTTATTGTAGATATTACAACGCCTGTAAGCATTATATACATGCAAACTATTAATAAAGGCGAAGGTGACATCATTATTGAAAGTGGAAGCAGGTAAGACCATAAAGCTTAGTATGAAGCATTACAATTGGCTTACAAAGCAATCGAAAGAGTATGGTCAAAGTCTAGATCAGATATTCGGTACAATTATTGAAGAACTTGAAGCGTTTCGACGGGGTGCTAAGAAGTGAACCAGCTATTAAGACAGCAGGTATTAGAATGTGACAGGTTCATACATTGTTTATACAACTTAAATAATGGTTCTACCCGGTATACCTCGTAGAAAAGATATGAATAGTCCTAACCAAACCCAACCTAAATGGGGAGCAAAACACGACGCAATAATAGCGCGGTATGAGCAGCGTGTAAAGGACGGAAGCGTAAAAGAATTCGTAATAATTCCTAGAGATAAGGAATAAAAATATTCTTTCCCTTTGTATTGGCGTATTACGGCTATAGATGAATATATTGATCAAGTAGCTAGCCTGCCGTTTGAAATTCAGGATCTGATTCAGAACAAATGGATCGAGGTAGCAAAACATAAAACTCCTACCGAAATAGGAAATACAAGCACTTGTGGCGATAATCAAACAAGTCCAAACGTGGTAGTAATTTTCCCGGGATTAGCATTCGAATTTATCTATATAATAGACCAGACAGAAAAAACGATACGATTGATAAACTGCGAGAAGTTTACATTCCTGGATTACAGTCAAATAGATTAAGGATAATATCAACGTTTTACTTAAGTGTAATATTCCAATATAGTTACTTCAGAATATATGTATAGTTGCCGCGGCTGAGGATTTGGTTCATTGCTATTATGTGGATTCTATGATCCTTTAGCAACAGTAGCGTAGATATCAAAATTCAGCAGTTACGAGGTTAACTAGTATATCAATTAATAAAACATGACATGATAATAGCCCTTAAAATGGTATCGGCAAATTATTCTCAGATAGGTAAGCGCCCTGATGAATCCAAATCAGAGACAACTATTATAATGCTCCCTTCAGATGCGAATCCAAAAGGTAATGTTTTTGGTGGTGTAATACTAAAACATCTAGATCTTATTGCAGGTCTTGTTGCCAAACGACACGCAGGACATGCTAACATAGTCACTGCAAGTATTGATAGGATGACATTTTTAAAACCCGTGTACATTGGTAATGCATTGATACTTTCTGCACGGCTTAATTATGTAAAAAGATCCTCTATGGAGGTTGAAGTTAGAATAGAGGCAGAAGATCTTGACATCGGCCAGCGAGTTCTAACTGGCACTGCATTTGTTACTGTAGTTGCCTTGGACGAACACCGAAAACCAATTGAAGTTATTCCCTTAATCTCGAACACAGATGAAGATAAAAAAAGATTTCATGAAGGTGAATCTAGAATGATGACCAGACTAAAAGGAGTAGGCAGAGCGGTCACCTAGCATCCCCTCCCGCAGTGTCTGATAGGCACCACCTAGAAAATCTAAATTATTACTATTAGGTAACACAATCATATTGGTACTGGAGGTACCCATACCCACAAAGGAGATCCTGATCCTGAGGGATTCGAACAACTCGATAAAGAGATCCCATGGGCACTCGACAAACAATATAATCTGGAGAGAGTCTGTATATTGACTTTATTGCCCATTCTGGATTTAGGCCGCCAATCTCTGATTGTACTACAATACCGATAGATTTACCTGCAAGTTTCAGAGTTGTAAGTGTATTGAGTATTGGCATATTCTGGGGACTCGTAGGTATAATTCTAGGCTCATTTTGGGACAAACTTAAACCACAAGAAACTAGCAAAATTGCGCGAATGCACAAGTAACTATCACAAAACCAAGAAAAGTACTAGAAAAAGATTTACCATTCCAATAAAAAAACTGATAAAGCTAAAAGTACAAAGATTGTGGGTTTTATAGCTGCCGTCATGTTATATCACCTGGTAGCCATATGTCTACTAGTTGTTCTTTAGTTGTTTCAAAATCTATATCCAACCAACCATCTATCTGCAGTATTGAGATGTGCCAATGAGCAGGTGGGGAGTAGATGAATTTCACTAGTTAGGAGCTCTAGTAATTCTTCGATGCCAGGATTGTGACCAACTACCAGCGCTCTCCTATAGCCATTGGGTAGGCCACTAAGGAGTTGAAGATATGGTTCAAGTCCAGCTGCACAAAGAGATCGATTCAAAGTAACCTCTCCTTTATACCCGCACGCCTTGACTTCCGATTCAACCGTGGCAGAAGCTCTCATCGCAGTTGAGCTTAATATAGCATCAGGAATGAGTTTTTCTTTCTGAAGAATCTTTCCAATGCATGGTGCATCATTTTTACCGCGTTTGTTGAGGGGTCTATCATGATCATTCAACTCTGAATACTTCCAACTTGATTTGGCATGACGAAGGATAAGTAACGATTTCACAATGCTACTTTTAACGGTGTTACCTAATATTTCTAATCCCCGAACAAACACTAAGATTTGATACATTTTGAAATATACTAGTCGGGCGTGATTTCTAGATAATTTGAAACGCTGGGCACGAGAGAAAACATAATTTGTTTCAGAATATTGCTGAAGTCAAGAGAATGACTGAGTGTTTTCCCACCTATCCCTTGGTTCCTTCCTAACCTGAACATTTGATAAAGCCGTTAGAAATATCCTCAGAAGGGGAATAAACCAATAAACCACAGTACTATCATTGGCCCGTGGACCCCGGAATACAACCAAGCGCTCGTTAAAAGCATCAGTGATTCTACTTGCGGTTTATTAATTTATATTATTCTATATGCAATAGGATATATTCACGTTGTGATTCCCACATGGTTGCACGCGTGCCATTGTTCCCGGTACAAATGATATCATCTGTGGGGCTGCTGTCACAACGTGAATACTTTTCAAATTAAATTAAATTAAATTAAAATTTCTACTTTACACCGTACACTATCGAAGTGCGAGTCCACTAACCAAGAAATAGGCTGATTACAACAGAAAAAGACCAAACCATGCATAAATTCGATTAGGTCGGGTCCGAAAACTGTCCAACCATCCAAAAAAATCATAAAATTGAAGAAACCGCAGTATTTACATTACATTATGAAAAAAAGGAGTGAGGATTCTTGTCAGCCGGGTGCTTAATAGCTGCATTTTGCGATGACTGATCCATGCATCCAGAGATGTACCTCACAGAAGTAATTATGTGTTCCAGCATTTTGAAAAGTAAGAGCGAGATAATTCTTGTTCTTGTCATTTCGGGGAGCGGGGGGCGAGCTTGAATTAAGATCCACTTCGCTACCAGTCATAGACGGCATTTGGCGCGAAGTGTTTCAGAGTGGCAGCCGAATTGGTTACAGCAGGTAATATGATCTTGCATTAATTGCTATTACGACATCATTTTTCCTTGGCACATTGAGTGGTTCATTATTGGAACTTGGTGGTAGAGGCATAAATTGGGTCGAATTTGGACACTGTGAAACTAGGTTCAGCAGCTGCTACAAAATATCTATACTCAAACAGAGGTTGCAAAAATGTTTGGTGTTGCAGATCGAGAGGTAAACGAATTAGTCGTGGTAGTAGCTCAAAGCGCTTTTGGAATAATGGATTGCATGTACAGAATTATGATTACAAAGATCTTGAGCAGATAGGGGAACATATGTCAAAACAAAATAGCATTGTATGTGCAACCTATTCTGGTGCATATACTGAAGGAACAGAATTCATTTCCAACTCGCCAATAGTCGCTGCATTGATTTGAGTTAACTGCTGTGTCACAGACAAGATTTTGTTAATTATATTAGCCGAAGAATGAGTAGCACATTCTAATACATTAGAGGAAGCATCCAACAAAATCTTTGGAAGAGTATCAAAAATATAATATGGATTAAATAGTTGTTTGTTTTAGGTACAGAGAAAGTGAAGTTGGAAGAATTAAGATTCTATTCATTTCCTATGTCTTGACCCTTATTTGTCATCTCTTCAAATAGCAATAATATTCCATATTCATAGATTGAAACGCTTACGCCCCTTACTGAAGGCTGAGAAACAAATTCGTCTGCTTGTTGTGCTGCGGTTTTACCACCTTTTTCACTTTTAAAATGTTTCATGTGTTGATTCTTTGTCATTATCATGAAATATGCGTTCCTTTCTTATTTTTCTTCCTCTTCTTTTATGCGGTAGGCAATGCTTTGATTGATCGGGTAAGTGTTTTAATTTATCTACAAAGTGCACTGTTCCCTCAGAATGCTTTTTATTTATATGATTACTTGGAAAAGTCACATTAACTAATGGAATTAAAGAGCTATCAACAAGGATCGTCTCAAAGACACTCTAACCAGAAATTATAACTGCGTCCTATCCTTATGACTGCAAAGGCCGTGAGGGGTTAGGTTTACAAATATGGTAACCTTTCTCAATCCTGCAATTGCATACAGAACATATTTTTTGAGGTCTGGGGATATGCGGGGTCCTCATTATATTTCCATTTCTTATGGATTCCCTTTGCTTGAATAGTGAGTTTAGTTCAACAAGCAATTCAGGAATATAGCATTTAGCCTTTCTGTTGTGCATACGCAATTGAACTCTGCGTATTTTATGGCTAATATCTCTAAGTTGTTTCTTTTTTACGTGACGCGTTGGATCAGCCAATGGTGTTTCTATAGCAACTGCTCAATAATATAATTTATTCCTCAGCAAATCGCTATATATACAGAAATTGATCGTGTCCTTTCGTTCACCGATTTTCTCAAGTACGTATCGCAGTGATTGTCATTGTTGCTGTTAAGTACCGGCTTAGAGATTAATCCGAGAAATACATAGCAGTAGAATATTATTTTTCCATTGTTTTTGGCGCAAATTCTTAAGAACTAATTGCTTCTATGAGTGAGTGGTTGGTGTAGTAGCACTTTGCATTACCCATCATAATGTCTGTATAAGCGCCCAAAATTGGTAGACCGGTTCTGAAATTCTCCAGCCCAATGAAGAATTTATCCGGAGGGAGTCTAAGAAAATTAGTTACATAAACGTCGAGTTAGGTAATTATGTCTTTGACATTGCGGATTCATAAGATACTGTTTCTTGCTGTAGATACAGTCATCCTAAGCAATAAATGCCTACCAAATAAGGATCAAAACCAATGACTTATGCCTGTGTTAGTGATGAAATTTAAGTTGAATAACCGTTCATAGACACTGCGATTATGTAACTACGAACGTCCCATGTGAGTCCTTTCATCATAAGCCTAGCAGGTCATCTAACTATAAGCCAAAGTTGACCTGAATTTGGGGTTTCGTATACGGAGTCACAAAAAATCGTCACTCTATTTGATCACTTACCATCTGGTTAATCGTACAGCATTTATACGAAAGTTTATCAGTCAGTAGAGTCTGGTCAAGCATTGGTAGTGCTCTTCAGCTCGCACGATATATGAGGGGAATTGCATCATTCAGTATAACTAATAAAAAAGTAATTTCGAGTGAAATATATGAAAAAATTATATAACCAAGTATTACGGTAAAGACGTGATTTCTAGCAATAGATGCTGACTAATGTATTTATAGCAGCTGGGTCCCTACCTTACTTATAGCAGCTCACTCAAGGAAAAAAGCAGATTTTCTAAGATAGCGGAAAGCTCTTGATGGAATTGTAATGCAATCAATCCATTTAGCTGAATTCTTTAGATGGAGGAGTCTCAACAGCTCTGCCTTCTACCAACAATAAGAAAGAAAAGAATGAGATAATTTATGGTAAAAAAAGACAAAAATGATAATGATGATAAGAAACAAAAGAAGGTAGTTGCCGCACTACTAGAGATTTTATCTCGATCTAAGAGCAATGTAGATATTTGTGCAGATTTTAGAGCACCGTCCGTGTCAATTGAGGTAGAACCATACAACAAGGCATTGCTTGTCCTTAGAAGTAGGGGCCTTAGATTGAGACAAATTACTGAAATTACAAAAGATAATCTTTCTTTCTCCAAAGAACTAATGATGCTTGCAGAGGTTCGTCATTTAGATGGAGTTAAAGGAAATTTTATGACAAGTGAAAAAGAATACCTTGCTCCTGTACTTTTATCTCAGAAAGAGAACGTAACATCCCAGATAGTATATAGCAACGTCAAAGAGGTTGTGGAACAGCAAAAATACCTATTTGAAACTCTTTGGACCAAAGCTATACCAGCTGTGCAGATAATCCAAGAAATAGAAGAAGGAATTAAACCAGGTGTTATAGACATAATTAGAAATCCTATTGAAATACAAAACATCTTCATCGATCTCATAAAGTCATCTACAAAAGAAATAATGATAATGATTCCTACTACTAATACTGTACATCGTCAAGCTGATATTGGAATACTACAATTACTAAAAAAAGTCGCAACAGATAACCATATAAATATTAGAATCTTGGCACCTTTAAATGATTATTCTGTAGAAGAAAAAATACAAAATGTTTTAACATGCTCTTCTCAATCTCCTCTTATTCAGGTGAGAAATATAGAAACATCTTCAGCAACCAAATCAACAATTATGATAACAGATAGAAAGCAGTCCTTAGTTACCGAAATAAACGATGATTCAAAAGATACTTTTATTGATGCTCTAGGATTTGCAACGTATTCTAATAGCAGATCAACTGTTTTGTCTTATGTTTCAATATTTGAAAGCTTTTGGCTTTAAACTAAAATGTACAAAAAAGTAAAGGAAACGGAGAGGATGCAAAAAGAATTTATCGATATAGCAGCTCATGAGTTAAGAAACCCTATCCAACCAATACTTAGTTTGTCGCAACTCCTTCTTTCCAAGACAGGAAATATCGAACAGTACAACGAATTACTGGATACTGTTTCTAGAAATGCAAAAAGACTGAATCGGCTTACAGAAGATCTATTGGATCTCACAAAGATTGAAAGCCAGTCATTACAATTGCATACCGAACGATTCAATTTAAATCATGTAATACTAAATGTTCTAGATGATATAGTATTAACCACACAATTTAACGGTACAAATATACAAATATTATATCAACCTCAGGATATTTTTTTAGAAGCAGACAAAGAAAGAATTATACAAGTTATTTCTAATTTAATAAACAACGCCTTTAAATTCACTAAAACAGATGGTGGGACTATATCAGTAAATGTAGAAAAAGAGAAAACAGAAGGTAATGATTATGGTGAGGGCGACAATAACGCAGAAGTTGCTATTAGTGTAAAGGATACTGGAACGGGCATAGATCCTGGGATACTTTCAAGGTTATTTACAAGATTTGTTACAAAATCTAATACAGGTACAGGCTTGGGTTTATTCATATCTAAGAGGATTGTAGAGGCCCATGGTGGTAAGATATGGGGTGAAAACAATAGTCCTGAAAAGGGAGCCACATTTACTTTTAGCCTGCCATTGAGCAAAGAAAAGCAGCCACCATCTCAGGCGACAAAGACGCGTGAGTTGGTACAATGCTGTTAGGATGTTACGACATTGTGAGCAAGAATTAACTAGGCATCATTAGTCATTTCAATTTTACTAAACGAGATCTTTCATCTGCTAGTTCAGAGTCAATTGCAGATGGATGGGCGGGATTCAAAATTAACCAAATCTTTACGATCGCCCACTTAAACAATTGGCGATATCTTATGCTCCAGGCCATATGAGGATACAGACAATTTTCATGTCCATCATTTTTCACCACTATAAACAACTTGTAAACCTATGTAATGACATTAAAAAGTGTAAGTCTATAACGACAGCTCAGGGAACATAAGAGTTACACTGACAAAGATTTTTATTTTAAGGCTCTCAAACAAGTATAGATAATTTGAAAAGTAGTAATCAGCCAGTAAAATTCACAAAAAAAGAAGTTTCATTTCTTTTAGAAAATGAGGTATGCAGAGTAGCTACTTCACACAACGATATTCCACATATCGTACCTGTTAATTACATACACGAAAACGATTTCCTTTACTTTGCCACTGATTATAATACTATAAAATATAAAAATCTTGAAAAAAATAAGAGAATCGCCGTTGTAATTGATGTTTATAATTCATCACTAAACAACAAAGCAGTGGTAATCCAAGGCACAGCGGATTTGGTTGAAAGAGGCGAAGAATTCAAAAAACTGTATAAGATATTTGAAAAAAAGTTTGAATGGGTAAGAAATGATCCATGGAGGGAAGGTGACTCTCCCTTTGTAAAAGTACACCCTGGCAATAAGGCTAGCTGGGGTTTAGAAGATAGTTAATGAGCAGATAAGTTTTCACCACGTGGTCTTTTCAACTTGTAACACGAACACCTTACAATCAATGGACGTGGCCTGTCTGTGAAAAGTGAAAAACTTTCAGATAAGGGGGATGGGAGAGTTACCAGAATAATTACGTACTACCATATACCAGTACCAGGTGAACTCAAGCAAGTACTGTGGGATTGCAGTTATTTTCTTGCGAATATAGGTTAGTCCGTTCCATCCATCGACTAGTTGTTTCTTTATTCAGATGGTTTCACTTACTGAAATCTCCGGCCTGGAGCCAGTTAAAATTAGATCCATACATGCTCAGAAAAAATGGAAAGTAAATGTGTTTTTGCTTTCCTTCTAGTGCGTTCTTTTACATTAACGCGGGTGTGTTGGTCCCGTTGTTTAGGCAGATTGTTGGTGCTGATACTGCTTCCTCTGCGGACGGTGCTTCCTCTCCTGCAAAGGGGGATTGTGCTAAAAGCATCGGTATCAGTATCGCGACTAAAAATACTGACTACAGGGTAATCCAATGCACACCTAAACTGAAATCCTCAGGTTGTCGGTCTAAGAACATGAAGCAAGACCAACGGATGACCACGCTATGATAAAGCATAAATTCGTCCAACGCTCAGAATCATCTTGTATCACGAACATCTCGTTGTGGTAAGTTTCTTAACGATTCCGATTGAGGTTCTTTTTAGGATCGGATTGGGTTACTCATCCAAAAAATTGAGCTTTAATATTTTTCCCATAAATTTGAAGCCAAACCAAAATAATTAGTGCTTTATTTTGGCCAGAGCTACATTTATTCATTGTATATATTTGGGCCCATAATCACGCGCATTCTGCCGTATAATAAATATGTTAAAATAATTGATTGAAATAATATCTTAAGGTCACCATGCCAAGGTTTCTTGATGTTCATTCGATGAAAGGTCTTGATGAGGATTCTCTAAAGGAAATCCAGAATGCACCAACAGATGAATTCGGAGTCCTACATCTAAACATACTCTATAATCCAGAGGCTGACAGTTGCTTCTGTTTAATCGAAGCCCCAACTATGGAAGCAGTTCAGAAATATCATAAAAAGGTTAGTCTCAAGTGTGATTGGATCACGGAAGTAAAGACGACTGCTTAGGATATTTCTATTTTTATACGATATTTCTATTTTACCAGCAGCGCATTTCGCAGCGGAAATAAACGCATTAGTTTTTGCTGGTAGCAAGGATCCTGGCTATTCCATTCCGTACTCGATCTGAGCCTCGGTTATGAAAATGCGAAATTTGTTGATGTGGCTAAGACACCTCTTAGCAGTGTCCTTCAAAACAAGATGTCACAAGTGTAGTTGGACCTACAACAACTGTGCTCCACCTACCATACCTCAAATAATAATAAAGTTTTTTTCTTATATCTTTAAGTCATCGGATCTCAATCAACGTGCAGGAATTTTCTTTTCTTAATTAAGATGTGTGCCGTCGTGCTCGCCGTCTCTATTCAAGTTAATTCGCCGTAGTGGTGTAGTTGCCGATCCGGTGTTGTTGCCAAAGCAAAAAAAAGACATTGGTTCCAAAAAATGTTGTCCTTAGGGAGGCGTGTGAAGCTGAATGCAAAATTATTAATCGGAATCTGCATTCCAGATACTTTGTATAAAAACATTGTGTAGTAGCCCTGAAGAAGAAGAATATTGTAGATACATTCTTAATTCCTTTATAATTACTCATTCAAATCTTATGGTGATATGTCAAAGAAACCATCACAAAGAGACAAGCAGATTATTACTGTAGCAGTAGCATTAACGTTTGGACTAGGCACATTCATGTTTCCAACTATGACGAACCATTTTGTTCCATCAGCATATGCGTTAAATTGGCGTCCTGCTCATCTCAATGTGAATTTGCACCAATTATTAGCACAGATAAATCAATGCGTGGACCAAGGTACGCAGTGCTTCAACTCTGGAAACAACCAAGCGAATATTCATTCCCACCAAGGTTGGTTCAACCATATCGATTTGGGCCAGTCATTAGCACAAGTAAATGATTGTTCGGGCGGTAGTACGTGCATAAACTCCGGAAGCAACAATGCGAATATTCATGTCGGCAACCATCATAGTAGTAGCAATTCCAATTTCGCTAAAATAGATCAATCAATAGCACAAGAAAATCATTGTTCAGGCGGTAGTACGTGCATAAACTCCGGAAGCAACACTGCTAACATCAACATCAATTAAATGAAATAGGATTCCACATCGAAGAAACCTCTTTTTTCTTTTTAAGATAACCTCTGAAATTAGATGCTAAAAACTTTATCATTGTTAAAGTATCAACTCCTGCTTGGTAGCAAATTCGTTTCACTCTGAGTTTCTCCTGTCTAGCATAGCTAGGATATCCGACTTGAATATTTAAGATGGATTTAGGATAGATGTAATCAACCTAACACTTCGTGAGTCACATCTAATGCTTGAGGATTCACGATATCAATATTTAGTGGTATTAGGTCCGCTTCTAGAGTCATATGGTCCAAGTGGTGATGTTTCCAAGATTTGCTTGGACATCCTCTGTTAAACTGCGATATGTTTTCAAAGTATTGGAGGGGAGTGCGCCATGGCAATTCCGTACGTTCTTATTGGTATGATAAAAATATTATATGATGAAGAGTAAGCCACATTTACTGAATTGTTGCTTCTTATGAGGTGAAAATAAAATAACGAAAACAGAAAAAATTTTTACATCGCTAAGACTTTTCGTTGCCGATAGTCATACTGGCAAAACAAAATTCTGTGCGAGCTGTGGTAATTTAGCTACTCAGGAAGCCTTATTCAGTTTTGGCGACGGAGTAACTGTCATAGAAAGATATTGTGACATATGTGCAAGAAAAGTGAAGTAAAGCAATTAGCCATTCGTACTCTACTTGTGACGAGCAACATCAACAATGAGGATTTTAACATGCACATGCTATAAGACACATATTGAACTCTTACCCGTACAAAAACATGAGGTCAATTCAAAGAGATATTAGTCTATATGATTCGAAGACTACTATATTGAGATCATGTGTTTATAACGGATAAATTTTTCTTATTATGTCGTCGTGAGATAATGAAATTGGAGAAGATTTTCAGATCGATGCGATCCCTGAAGAGTGCTAATGGCAACGCGAAACTTTGTCTAGCGTGCGGTAAGACTGCTACTAGGGAGGCGTTATTTAATGTGGGTGAAGAACTTGCTCTAATTGAAAGTTATTGTGACACAATGTATGATAAAGATTAACTAACCGCTCCTGCAATCCACCAAGATACTTAGAGCTTGATTCTATACTAAAATAATTATATAAAGGATTAGAAATTTTATGATTTAATGATTCAAACCAAAGATACTAATCCAGCCCCGATGTCAGTTGACGCTGATTTTGAAATGAGGATGTCTTACCATGCTGTATAGTCATCCTGAAATGTTAAGGCTGGTATCTGCTCCCGTCAAGCGTGGCAAGGTTCGGGTTAGAATACATATATTTCTAATGCACAGAACGGTAAGAATATGATTACATTTATAAATAAAACACAAGAATGGCCCTCGTGGAGCACGGTTGTATTGAGACATTCTTAGAGACCATTTCTCGTATGAATGCTGCTAGCGCCAAAATATATGGTCAAAGGCTCAAAAATTTTAATGATTTCTGTCTGAAACAATATAATTTCGATACTGACAGAATAATCAACGAGATTAAGCTTAATCGCATAGACCCATATAAAGTATTGAATCAATTTATTGATTACTTGCAATATTCACATACATTATCGCCCCTGACATTGAATCAACAAATCATAACGACAAAAAATTTGTTCGAGTATCATGTTGTTAATATCTCAAACGCAAAATTCAAATTCAAAGTCAAATTTCCCAGGAGGGTTCGCAGACACAAGCAAGCCTTGTCTAAGGAAGACGTTTGTAATATCATTAATTCATGCTCCCAAATTAGACTCAAGACTTATGTCATATTACTAGCAGCCACAGGAATGCGGGCCGTAGAGGCTTTGTCAGTCAGAATCAAGGATTTTGACTCTAAATCGCGCAAAATCATACTACGGGGCGGTTTTACAAAGACCAGGACAGAGAGAATCATTTGGCTCACGGAGGAAGCCTCCAAGCAAATTGAGGCATTAATAGAATACAAATATCGATCAAGACGAGTATGCTATTATAATGCACGTAAACATTTGGCTGTTAATGAGTACAGGACACCGGCCAAGAACGAAAATGATTTGATTTTTGCCGTTCGCCAGACCAAACCCAATCCAAAGAACATATACAATCACTTATCCGCGGATTTTGGTAAAACCCTTGCTAGGATTGATATGAACATTAAAGAAGAATATATGCCAAATCCCAATAGCCGGTTGATACATAAAGAACGTAGACGAATTACGCTCCATTCTTTTAGACGCTATGTCAAGTCTACAATCAGTGATTTGGGATTTGGAGACTTTAGTGAGTATTTTATTGGGCATAAAGGAAGCACTTACTATACCAAGACCGACAAACAAATAGCAGAAATGTTTAGCAAGATCGAGTCGCACTTAACATTTCTAGATTTTCCTGCTTTAGAGCGTAAAGGCGCCGACACTCAAGCAAAAGTGGAAATACTAGAACAAGAAAATCAAAGACTGAGACGAACGGAGGAATCAAACAAGAATACGTTAGCGACACTGAGTGATCAAGTCGCAGTACTAATGAATGTTCTTCCTTTCATGAAGTCGAGTAAAAGCCTCGGAGCCATACGGAATGTGCTTAAAGAAGGGATAGAAACCAATAAGTGAACCCATGAGTCGGCGATTATGACTTGCCGACCCTATATTCAATCGTAGGAAGCGTGCATTATCGGAGCAAGAAATTCACAATGTCCTCCCTGGATGAAACGCCATGAATGGAAAGCGGCAGATGGATTTCGAAAGTACTACAAGTAACACACAACCAATAAACGTCGAAATAACAGTGGGGCATGATATTGGCATATCAGAATCATATTACAAGCCGACCGAACACGATGTTTTACAGGATTATCTTAAAGCAGCAGATCTATTGATAGTCAATGGCGACACGGCGGTGTTGCAAAAGCAAGTCCAGCAGCTGAAAGAAAACGCGGAGGACAGTGAGTACGTTACTATAGGAAAATTAGAAGATAAGGGATGGAAATACGATCGCTGAAAGAAGATTTGAATTCAATGCGAGATGATATGAATAATGTATTCGAAATATTGAAAATAGCCAAACGAAACGATGGTAGGCTTGGGAAGGATAGAACGATGTTAGATGAAAACGGCCGCATAACATTCGGCTACGTCGACAATAGCAATAAAATCATTGAAGCAAAGATCCCCCTTGATCAAACAGAGATCCATGAAAAAAGAGAAGAGGAATTGAATTCAAATTAATGAAATCTTAATGGTCACGACGTGCCCCTCAAAGTAAGTGCTCCGGCTAAGAGTTCTATGAACAAAGTGAAATTATCGCTATTTTTAATCAGTGTTTTTCGAGCTGAGATCTCTGCCTCTTTTTCCATGTCATTCTCGCTTAGAGATCTAATTTTATTCAAATAGAGCTGGATTGTTCTTGGCCTATTCGTCAACGCCACTTTAACGAATGGAAATGGCATAAGCGTTCGCCAGTACCCATCCTCATCTATTCTTATCAAATGATAGGATACTAAATATCGATATTTCAGAAATCTCGGAAGAACACTTGTCTCGATTAGCCTACTATTAATTGATCTCAGGATATTTGGATTTTTCAGTGCTTCAACTGATCCTTCCAATTCTGATGCTTTGTCATAGTAGGAGGGCTTGCCGCCGCGATTATCATCGTTGAAACCGAGCCCTCCTGGCCTACCCCTAGCCCTAACAATTTTCTGAGTGGGAAATCTTGTAGCCTGGCCATGCTTTGAAGTATGTCCGATGAATCAGACTTGTCGATTTTCGAGAGCTCTCCCCCAAATCTTTCTCTGATACGTTCACGTCTGGCTGGCAAATTTTGATTCCCATCAACTTTGTTGTAAAGTGAGGATGTCGATGCAATCGATTTTGTCGATTGCCGTTGTGGCTTGCAAAGTATCATCGCCCGTTCCTTAGCACTATGTTTTTGACATCATGTGATTCAATATTTCAGACGCCGCCTGAACGGTTCGTTCAATTATAGACTTCTCCTGGCTGGTGAGATTTATCCTTGTTCTGGACATAAAAACAGCATCAAACCTTAATGTATTTTTTCCTATACAACGGATTAAATGATGAACAGATCTTATACAACAACATCACATAATGAAACGACCACCGGAAATAAAAAGTGCACGATATCCATTGAACGGGAAATATACATTCGTCTAAAGAATGAGGGCAGATTCGGAGAATCGTACTCCGAGCTGGTTGGGCGCTTACTTGATCGGTTGAAGGAAAAAGCGGCAGGAGGAAAAACACCGGTGAGCAGCAGCTAAAATCTGAAAAAAAAAAGAGAAATGATTTCCAGTACTAACAATCGAAGGGACACTAAAAAGGATTATCGTCTCTGCGTTAGATGCAAAAGCCCCGTATTCGACATCCTGAGATCGAGTGAAAAACACGATAGTATTGTTACTGTTGATCTAAATCACAAACGACATATTTGCACGGGGCCGGGACGGATAATTCGTGAGGAAAACATTGTGAAGGGGCTTCAACGGCATATTGAAAAGATTAACGAATTGGAGCTTTCAAGCTTCCAACTTGGGCTCGCGATGGAAGAGGGAGCCGGAACGTGACTACAATCAACCCGCCTACCGGCATCGCCGATCCGATAGATTATTGTATCCAGACGATTGTTAAAGAAGCCAGAAAAGAGGAAAGACTAGTCAAACAAATACTATACACCGGGTTAAGCGCTTATACAAAAAATCCATTTAATTTGGCGATTAATTCACCCTCAGGAGAAGGAAAAAGCTACGTTATTCAAAAAGTCATTGATAATTTCCCAAATCAAGACGTCATAGTGTTCTCTGCAATGTCGGACAAAGCTTTGTTCCACAGGCAAGGTATTCTGGTCATCAGAAATGAAATAGGAGAATACGAATCCGTAGAAGAAACAATTACAAAAATTGATTCCGAGATTCAGGACAAAGAAAGCGAAATAGCAACCGATAAGAATACAAATTTGAAGCAAGCGTTACTGCTACGCCGCGTCCATTTTTTTTAAATGCTGGGGAGTCAGAGAGATCTCTTATTTTTAATTCGACTTTCGACAGAGATGGTTTCTTATTTTTGGTGTCTTCACAATCTTGGTCACGAGTCCCTCGAGTCGTTGTCGGATTGCTTGTTTGGCGTGTATGATTATGAAAATTGGATCAAGATTACTTTTGCAGTCTCTTTGATTATTGGATTTACACATCGGATAACGAATCTCGGAAATAAATCGCTCAGTACGCCGTCGTCCCCCAATTATCTCAATATTCGGTAAAATAGAACGAGCGCCTTTGATAATTGTTTAGAACCAGCCCCATCTCCAAATTCAAATTTACGCATTTATCCGTAGTCCGTCTGTGATTGTAGCTTAATCAACGGTGTTCTCATTCTACGCCGAAATTTCACACATTGTAAATATTCCGCAGTAATCTTGAGCAGCTACCCATGCTCCCTTGATTGAGTAAGATACAAGGTATGCGTGCCCATGTAATTTAGTCAATGAAACGGTAATGTGGGAGCTATTGGAAGACCTGAATTGGTTTGTATTCCTGTGAAATTATGAACGATATGTTTGATTAGGTTTGGTGTCCCATTAACACCAAAACATAACAGCTGACCCTCTACTTGATTGACTCCTACTTTGACTGGTTCACTTGTTGTAGCTTTCCATGTTGTATATGTTCCAGCAGGACCCAGAGGACTAACGGGTTTGTATCCTTGTTGATTCGTTTGTACTTGAACATTACATCCATTGTATCGGTTGCGTTTGATGGCATTGATGTCCCTGTTACAGCGAGAAAGGAACCGGCACTTTTTGACGTATTTATTCGCAAGATTAAGGCCATTGCTGTTGGAATCGACAAGATCGATATCGTTACTACTGTCGTTACCGTTATCGCAAATAATAGAATCGTTATTTGCTTTTTCATTATTTACTTGTTCGACAAATATTAGATAAATCTTTATCGCTAATTTTATCCAGATCTACCACGGCATTAGATACTCTTTAGCTATTCGGACCCAAAAAAAGAGAAAATAGAGATAGTGGTGTTAGTACGCGATCGCATCATGACCAAATGTAATTCCTTATCTGAGATTGACATAGGTTCTATTCTACCGTTCACACATGAAGGACATCTCTCGCCTGTGTCGCGCAAGTCTAGATATGAAATGTATTTGTTTGCCGTCCTCTCAAAGGACCGATTTAGCCCTTAAATATGTAGTCGAAGGCTAGGGTACTCTATAATTAAGGTGCATATATTCGATTTTTTGCGCGCCAAATCGACTCATCACCCATCTGTAAAGGAGCTGTGGACGTTCGAGAGAATTGCTATACTTGATAAAAATTAGAAAATTGACTGTCCTAGAAAGGAACAGAAAATGTTGGCACGTATCCGGCCCAAGGAACCAATATCCCTTCAGCCGTTGTCGTTTTCTTGATGGTGTTTAAATGTTGCGCGCCAAACCCTGGGAGCATTGCGGGTGCAATTGACGGTTCTTGTTTAGTCGACTTTCCATACATGCAGACGTCCATATAAATTGCATTATTATGAAAAAACCAATTAAGGTCCGTCTGTATTATTTCCTACATTAATGATTATCCACTTCTTGATAGCGGTCGTTGTATAAGGATTAAGGGACTTCGACCAAAACACCGGGAGGGGGGGTAGCAATCCTTATCGAGGGGGTTTGAATGTTATTGTTGTTATTATTGTGGTTGTGGTTGCCCGGGCCGGTAATTCCTGCAATTGAATTTTGAGAATAGCAATCGTCTACTATCTGTTTGGTTGGGGGGTCCTGGTGGGTTTTCGAAATACAGCTGTAGAATTTGTTAATTTCTTTATCCAAGATAGGATTTCCAGTATTCACTTGTTCTTGGATTACGGACGCTCCTCCGATGGTTACGGCAATGACGGAATTGAAATACCAATTTGTCGTTAGGATGGACAAACCGATAATAGAGGCAATCAAAATTAGTGACGGCAAATCATTCATATCGAAAACATTTGGAATCATCCTTATATGATTTAAGAATGCATTCACAGGTACTTTTCTCTAGCCCTGATAGAAGTTCGTATCCGAATTGACTTCTACTTCTATTGGGTAAAATCAAACTGTTAACAATATAGACTTTCAAATAATCATCTCACGGAATCACAAATTGGAGCTCTTTGTTTTGCCTCATTTGTATTTTTGTCGTTGATAAAAATTGATCCATTGATGTTTGAATTGTGATCGAAGAGCAAGTAGCATCCTAATAATACAGCAGCCTCTCTTTTATTTCGAGTCTATGATATGAGCATGAAATAGAATTAGGAGACGACAAAATCGCGCATAATTCTCACTCCTTGATTGCGGATTCTCTATTATCAGTAGGTCTCCTTGTAATTCTATTTTAAATTAAATTCGACGCATCATTGTTTGAAATTGTTTGAATTACTACTTGATCAGACTAGCCATTTGAGGAATTTCCTAGAGAAAATAATAAGGATTATGATATAGATTGATTTGTTGATCGACTTTTACGCTATTACTTTTGTCTTTGTGGTTGTGATGTTCCCCTGCTAAAACCTGTTGCGGTGTCGCGAATGCTACTCCGGCCAGTGCTACTGCTACTACGATTGGCGCAATTGCCAAAGTCGTCTTATTGTGGTTCATTTCTCAGAAGCTATCTTCAAGTATACTATATCTGAGATGCTTCATAGCAAGTGCTAACAATATAGGAGAAATTCCAGATATATTCAAAGTATGCTATATTCATCAGAAAGATTATAGTCAGATTGTCGTTTGATCTATTGAAGAGAATAGTACCTTTAGCATGACTTATCTTTTTTATAGATTCAGACTAGCGTGTAGAATTACCAACCATATTTATTCTAGTATTTTATATTTATGATTTTGGTGTAGACTTGGCTTAAGAGAGAATTTCCTGCTAGGGTTGTGTGGTTTATAATCCGGCCATTCTGAATCTCTCTTTCAATATGGGCCGTCTACACCGTTTTATTCGGTATGATGTGAGGCAAGCTCCATTAAATGGTTCGAAATGAAGAAATATCGGTTTTTCATCAAATCCATTTTCTAGGTGGTCCTTATATATGAGCTCAATTATCTTGAGACAATGTCAAATCACGAATCCATCGCTAAAACATGCGTAGGTGTAGCAGTAGTACTAGTGCTTACGGGAGTGTTTTTGGTTGGGGCAGTCGTTGCGACTATTTCTTCCTCAAATTCAGTAAGAGCTTTTCCTACTGGTCCGGTTATTCCCACTCATTCTCAGGGTCCAGCTCGTGTTGTAGGAGCTCCAATGGCTACGTCAGGAAACAATGTGTTTATGGCATGGCCAAACAACGACACTGGACACTGGAATGTATTTTTCGCAAAGAGCACAGACGGAGGGAAGTCACTGAAGACCATGATGATAAGCGCTCCGAACAAAGGGCACACAGTCGATCTGAATACCGAGATAGCTGCATCAGGAAGCAACGTGTACGTAACATGGTGGACCAATAAAACTGGAGTACTAATGCCACTATTCAGAGCCAGTAATGATGGTGGAAGTACATTTGCAAAACCGGTAATGCTAAACAGTACAGGGTAATGAGGGATCTTTCTTCTTCCTTTTTTGTTTGGAAGATACGTTATTGTTTGAATATATAAGGCGCGTTCTGTACTTGTTTAAACCCAGATGGCATCCCGCGGCCATATTCTTCAAAAAATTTATAGACATTTAATATTTGGTCCTCTGTTACTCCGCGATATTGTAGATTCAACAATACCATTACTGCGTTATTTTTTCGCCCCAAAGTTTCATTCATTGTATATATCTGCACGGCCAATCTGGATAATTCCTTAAGACCAATTATTTTACGATATTCTTCGATTTCTTTAATTACGCGAAAAGCAGCAGTCGAAATCGGTATATTATGTGTCTCTGCCGTTTCAGTCACTAGAATATTAAACGCAATCAAGGGGTCTATTCCAATTTCGAAGGAAACAAATTGTTCGGATAATGATAGTATGTGTTGATATCTGCCGCGCGCTTTTCAAGTATTTTGCAATTATTTTTCAGGTGCCTCTCTTCTTGCCTTAGTGATTTCAGACTAGCGTATGCGGCCACAATTTTCTGGGGTTCATATCCTATATGCTTGATCGTTTATAGAATTGACAATAGCCTAGTAGGATCTTCTAACGATAGATTGTGTTTGCTCAGGTGCTCTTTTAATTGTTTAAATTCGCCTATCATTTCTATATCCACATTTTTACTTAGTAAAATCGCGCCTGCTCGTTGTATTTCTTCTTCAAGTCTTTGCTTTTCTTCATTCTTTTGTTTTACATGGCCCTCTAATTCTGCAAGTGGTATTGATTCGCATCTTGATAATTGGGCGACTTGATCTGCAACATCGATCATCTTTTCTGGTTCAGGAGATTCGGCCAAATTAGCAATGAATGATTCGATTTGGTCTTGATTCGCGCCCAATTTTTCGATATAATTAGTCTGTCGAATTGAGGAAGCAATATGGCTTAAACCGAATCCTTCCTTTTTTGAATATACTGCCAATTCCCTTATTGATTCGTATTCTGAATCCCCGACACCTTTCTTCCATTCAGTGATTATACCGATACGGTACCCTGTCCGACGTTGTTATCCGTAGCAATTTTATCACGACTATCGCCAGATAACCATTGATTTATGACTTGTTTTTTGATTTGCGTGCTATCGCTGCTGGCATCTACTAATGATAAATGATTAATCATGACATATATCTCTTGCCAAATGTCGTCAAATCGCCCGTCAAATGCGGCCGTAACTTGGTAGGGACGCTGTACTAGATGTAGTACTAATTAGTACAAGCGAATTTGACGATTTGATGAATAACGACGGCGTCTTTAAATGGACGACGATTATTAAAATGTGGTCTATAAGGCATCCCAGTCCACGCGATCCAGCGACTTCATATCAGTCACGAACCGGTATCGAACGTCGCGTTTTTACCAACCGGTGTATACCGGTCTACATATGGCCCCAAATTTAGTTCCTACTCCTATATCTACACCAAAGTCTATCTACTTATCAGATATTGCAACAACATTCAGTCACAGGACAATTTCCGTTTAATTCTGTTGTAGCGGGCTGCGTATCCACTGATTTGTCATCTTCGTCTAAACCTTTTCGCCCGTTAAGAACGTAATCTTGCCCCGTTACGACGGTAAGTGTACTCACATTCCAGCTATCTTTGAAGTATGCTATATTACAGCAAGCATCGCTTGAAAGACGCCATGATCCGGAATAAGCGCTTCAGATGTTGGCGGCAAAGCAATGAAATTAGGCCCGTCCAAATAATAAATAATCATTTGCCCAATTACTGCCTGTTGTTAGGTGTTTGAAGAATAGACGTTTTCTTATCTCATGTAGTAACAAAATTTTGACATGTAATCTTACTATCTAATAAGCATTATAGATTGCTACCATGTTATTATATGTAAATAATACAAAAACAAGGCTTATAGGATCAGTTGCGCTGATAATTAGTGTAATTTTAATTTT
>QHBN01000153.1 GCA_003176995.1 Candidatus Nitrosopolaris wilkensis | reverse complement strand
TGCACAGATTAACTAATCTTATCGTAACATTGATGGTTTCTACATAGCCGAACAAACTATCATCTAATCTCTGGACGGAATAATTTCTCTGGCGTTGCAAGCATAAAAATCGACACTTTCAAAACCATCAACCCTTACTGTCGTAGGCACACCACCCGCCCAATTTACGATTTCTCGATATTTTTTACCATTTCCTACGTCAATTTGTTCTGAATACAATCGATAATCATTTTTCAATGTCCCATTAGTATTAAACGGGTTAGGGTCAATGTAGCATCTATTTGTTGTTGTGGTGTCATGCGTATTATTATTATCATTATTATTATTCCAGCTAGTGGCCTTCATACCAAACCATTTTCCTTCCTCAAAGAAAAATTCAAACAATGGCTCTAATTCTTGATACTCGTACGAAGGATGGACCAATTCTTTAGCCCATCTTGCTGAATGTCCTGAATCTTGAGCTGAAACATCAAGTTGAATACAAGCTGCTTGTTCCGGTCTATCTCCATGATGACCACCACCACGCATTTTTTATACAGCATTCGGTTTTGTGGCCCACTTTTGTGTGTACCCTCATAATAACGGTCACTTCGTGATTTTTCAAATCCTTTTCGCTTCCGACATATCCTTTATCCATTGCATCTTTCCAGTCGTTAATTTGTATTGTAGTTGATGCGAACATATTCAGCCGGCAACTCTTCGCATGTTCGCCACTACTTCTATAAGTTATGTCTCCAGAAAATACATTCCAAAATTCTATATTATCTTCTTTTTTCATGACAAATCTATAATGGCTGTCTGTTGTAAAGCTTTTGAGATTGTTAGGATTTTGCTTGCCAAGTATGAATTGAGAACCATTACCGTTAGTTGGAAAAAGCATTATTGTTCCGTCTTTGCAAATTGCATTTCCTTTTGTTAGCTCAGACTTTGTTTTTGATTGTAATATTGCTGGTCTGGAGGTCGTTTGTAGAGTGTCTTTAGTCTTTTGTTTTGCATCATTATTTCTATACAATATTCGTCTTATCCGGTCTTTCCAGCTCGAAAATGACATATTCAATATTGACGCGTAACTAATATATCCTCTTAGCGTCTTGGCCTCTTTGTTTTGCTCCTCATAATTAATAAGCATCTTGTAACAATTTATAGCAGTCTAGACTTCCTCACAATCGAGTAATTAGCAAGAAATAAGGCACAACGCATTTTCGAGAGACTAAGTGCAGAAATGTGTCCATGGATAAAAATTGGATGATTACTCAAGATCGCTTTAGCACAATCTGATTCTCTAGCTATCATGCCTACCTCATAAAAAGATGTTTGTAGTTTTCGTAGTGAACGTACATGAAGACAACTACACAGTCAATCTTTGCAATCGTAGCAGCAGTAAGCCTCGTCTCAGTCATCAGTATCGTACCTCTTCCCAGTCAACGATTGTTTCAGTCGAAACACCTTTAATTTTTTTGGGGACTATCTGCTTTTCATGGCAAAATTATTGATGCTTGATACAAATAAACTAATTTCAGCCATCTTTGAAATTATTTGTATAGATTTTCATTTGACAATGATTATAGGTAGATCCGCACGTCGTTTCAGATGGTAGTTACTCTTGATTTTTAACGACAGAAAGCGTTGTCAAGCAACCTTGTCGTCAATACCGCTTGCCATCATCTTAATGATAACAGTTGTTATCGGCATGGTAATTATCTCACCTTCTACGACACATAGCCAATTTTCTTATTCTCCTAGTGACCAGTCATCATCATCACCGCCTCCAGCAAGTCAAACAAGCTTTATCAAGTTCAAAACAACAACACCAACTTTGCAGGTGGTTGCTAGCTCTTCTAAAAGTGCTGGTCCCCACCATCGTACCCATGCTAGTCCTCCATCCTCCACTTCTTCTAGTCCATCTAAACCACCAGGTGTAGTGCTTGCGACTACTAACGGAACCTCTAGTCCTACTAGTTACCTTAACATTAATAATAATAAAGATAAAGTAGTCATTATAAATTTTGACGATTCTTTCAAAAACCAATTTCTATACGCCAAGCCAATCCTAGATAAATACGGATTTAAGGCTACCTTCTTTGAAGTTTGTAATTATATAGGATCAACTGGTAAAAAGACGTGGCAGGACGTATCAGCTTTACAAAAAGATGGAATGGATATAGAATCACATACTATGACTCACCCTCATCTAAATACATTATCACAGGCTTCTCTAAATTACGAAATAGGTGGATCGAAGCAATGCCTTCTTAACCATGGAATTAATCCACCAATCTTTGCGTATCCCTATAGCGAAGGATCGAATAATCCATCAGTAGTTGGCATAGTTGGAAAATATTATACTCTAGCCAGAACTGATAGCGGTTTTCCCCTTACTTTTCTGCACTGTGATGGATGGAAGAATCATCAGCAGACAGACTGCAGAACATATTCTGCCAATGGAGGTACATTAACATTTGCAAATCGCTACTCTATTAAGGGCTGGACTCATCGACATATTGACGGTCCATACTCTTCTTCTCAAGAAGGAGCGGTGTGTGCAGGTGTTTGTCATTCCTACGATAACTCACAGATGTTGCAGATATTTATTGCAGATGTAAATAGCCAGCTTAATTTCAATCAAGGTGGAATAACAAAGGCTATTCCCATAGTCATATATCATAATTTTGTGACATATCCTGATATAACTAGCAGCAAAGATGCTGCTGATACGACTCTGAATCTATTTGATGAAGAAATGAAATATCTACATGATAGCGGATTTAAAGTATTAACTCTAAATCAGCTTGGATACGATACAACCCATAATGTGCTATACATAAAAAAATAGCTCTCCTGGAACTTCCGGCGGGATTGTTAGTGGAACTACAACTGTGGGATGACAGGTTTTTTTTATTTTCAGTTAATGACGTTCATTTTATCCGAGGCACGCGCGGAGGTGTAATCGTAATTGTAAATGTCTGTTCTTATCTTTATAGTTTCACTTCAGAATGCTCTTCTACTACTAGTCTATGTGCAAAAAATCAAATTAATTATAAAGAAAATCAGTATCCGGTAATAGTCTCAAAAATATATATTCTGCTATAGAATTTTGTTCTTGTAGGAAGTGAAAAGTCATACTCGGATAACTGTTTCAGTCATTGTTTTTGTCACCATCAGCTTTTGTCTTATACTCCTCATATCTCAAAATATCGGTTTTAGCGTCATTCCATTTTCTATACAGGAGACAAAAGCTATCATACAAAAGGGCAATACAGATCCATCATCTTCTTCTTCTCGTCCTCAATCAAACACTGCCTCGCCTGGTAGTTGCATCAATTACAATCCTTCCACAATGACAATTATTGTCAGCTGTAGCAGTCCAACTGGACTCACAGATATTGATAACAAACTCCATGATGGCAGTATTCTTGCTAAGCAATTTACAAATGGTGTGTGGTTTCTAAATGCAAATCTAGTGATTGCTAACGGAGCTACATTCCATATTGATTCTACAGATACTAAATGGCTAAAGATAAGCTCAAAGGTAACACATGTTGGTGTTGCCAAGATAGCCCCTGCTTACATCATAGATGTACATGGTAGTCTGAAGATTGACTTTGTGAAGATAACATCATGGGATCCAACAACAAACTACTATGCTATAACTAATGGATCAAGGACTGGAAGTGGTGTATTTATTTTTGGCGCTCCTAGGCCTTCCATCATCGTTGAAAATAATGCAACAGGCACAACAGATATCACAAATTCAGAGATTGCATATTTAGGCTATGAACAAGGCAAGCACAAAGGCGGTTCAGGACTAAGCTATTATTACGGAGGCGATGGAAGTATCATAAGAAATAACGTGTACGGACTATACACTTTTGGCGTAGGTCATATGATTATTGAAAATAATATTATCCGTAATAGTGGCCATTATGGTCTTGACCCACATACAGGAACACACGATATGATAATTAGATATAATATGGTATATAATAATAACGGGAGTGGTATAATCTGCTCACTTAATTGCTACAATATACTAATTGAGAATAATAAAGTTCATGATAATACAGGTGATGGAATAGACTTTAGTAGAAATATGTATAATTCTATTGCCAGAAATAATATTATCTATAATGAGCCTACAGGGGTCCTTGTTTCACAATCACATAGCAATCAGGTATACAATACAGTGTCTCAGATAGTGGAAATGGAATTTACGTAATTTCTGGTTCTTCTAATAATAAATTATATGATAATACCCTCACGAACTCTAAATCTCATGCCATACTTATCAATAACGGTTCAAATGGCAACACATTCTATTCGAACCAAATAGTAAGTGCCATCAAAGATGGACTAGAGATTGATCAAGACGCAACATCAACGAATAATGCATTCTCGAATAATCAAGTGATTAATTCAGCATCACAAAATAATACTATTCACAATGAAATACATAAAAGGAACAACTCTGAGATCGGCGGCAAAGGCCATTAGGTTCACAACGCTAATAGTAGTAGTTAATGACTAACTGTAATACGACTAGGATATAAGCAGCAGTTTAGGATAAGATCCTAGCAATTATTGGTACTAAAAAATGAAGTACCAGATGTCTATCGGAAATTTCTCAGCGTATTTATTGCTCATGAGCATATATTCAAACTATGCTTTTGTAGAGCTACATAGGGATTCTTTTTATAGCAGCGTCCAATGTTTCAACTTCTAGTCGTATTCTTATTATTGATCCTTCCATATCTAATCTGGGGTAACCACATTGGTCAGACGACTACAGCCTATTGGAATTTTGGGGATGATTTTTGCTATAGCAGGAGGTATTGCGTGGTTCTTGCAACAGAGACTTTTAGCACTCCTATTATGGGGTAGTGCCCTAATAATAATACTGAAATTGAATAGACAGAAAAAAAGATCTAAATCAAAAAATAGGTATCGATGACTTGTTCCAGAAAAAATAGGAACGAAAGAAGATTGCTCTACCGCTTTTGCACAATACTAAATAACCCATTGAATTTTGTAGTGGCCACGATTATTCCAATGATCGCGATGGCAAGAATTGTTGCCGAAATAACTGTTCCAAATTCTGGCACCGCATGAGTACCAGCTATTTCGACCTGTAAAGAACCCTTGTCAAAATCAATTGCTAATGTTCTTAATTGGGTATTGTTCTTTAGTTGGGTAACTGGGACATATTGACCATCCTCAAAGACTACATAATTTTCGTCATGGTTAGTCCCCTGTCTTTTAGAGTCAATAATATTTCTAGGAAGTTCTATTGTTGGTGTTCCATGTGATGGTGAAGATATACTTAGCAGGAGCGTAGAGCTGTCTTTCTCCAAAGAAACACTATTGAGCCTATTACCACCACCAGTTATGCGATAATTAAGAGGATACATTTTACTACCACTCTTTAGGTTAGTAGTGGAATTGCTTGGAGCCGTTGTCGTTGCTGCTGTTGTAACGTTAACTGAAGATTTTGCCGATGTTGCATTCGTAGCCTTAGTAACATTAGTTGGAGCTTTGGAAGCATTTGTTACTTGAGATGCCGGAGCAGCAGTAACATTAGCTGGGTTTATTGTAGTTGGAGTGCTAGTTGTTACTTGGGGTGTAATTGCTGGACCCATATGAGTGCCAGCAATTTCTATATGTTCGGTACCATTGTCAAAACTAATGGACAATACCCTGACCTGTGCGTCGGTTTTGATTTGGTCTGATGCTGAACTATACTGACCATCTTGAAACACCACCAAATTAGCGTCTTGGCTCCCTTGTTTTTTAGAGTCTATCACATTTCGTGGAAGTTCAATAGTCAAGTTTCCATGCGATGTAGACGAGACGGTGACCAGAAGCGTGGTGTTATCCTTCTCTGCAGAGATACTCGCGAGATTGCCCCCAGTGATTTGATACTTCAGTGGGTATACTATGTTACCCAGCTTCAAACCAATAGTACTGTTGCTGGGTGTTGTTGCCGTAGCACCAGCGACTTTACCCGCGGTCGTTTGATTATTTACCATACTAGCTCCACGACTCGCATTTTGTGCATAACTCAATTGAGGAGACAGCGCAGTCACAAATATAGTGCCAAGCATGATCCCAACAGTGAGTGCTACTGCCATCATCGTGAAGAGTTTTTTCTCATTTATATAAGTGGAATGAATTTTCTCATTTATCAATAACAAATATCCAGTGGTTAGAGCAACTACGTGGGCTTAATAATTTCATGCCATCTATCCTTCGAGCATCTCGTAACTCCTACTTGACGTCGTAGTCGACCCTATAACCGTTGTAACACCTTGAGTTGATTCAGGGGATAATTACAAACCCTATCAAAACGTGTAGAATTTAGAAAGATCCTGATCTGACCATCTGGGTAGCAACAACCAACATGTATTATATTCTTACAAATGATGCGGCCAAATCCCTCAAACGGAGGCATTTATTAGCTATTCCAGTTACGTATCTAGCGGCAAAACCGTATCTTGTTATCCATCTTTTCCGTGTTTTGATACTTCCCGCTTACCTGTGGTTATCTTGCAGCCATCGCCCCCTCCTCAAAAAATAGCCTGAACCTTATCGACATAAACTTCGACTCCGCATGGTATGACGGAGCTCACCCTCGAATCCATGATTGTAAGTTGACATTATATATTGCAGTAAATTATTTTCATGTGTTTTCATTGATTCGAATACAGGGCGACAACGAAATGGAAGTAGCGGGGTAACGCATTCTTAGATCCCTTGCATCCTTCGGAGAGGGATACTCAGTAAGTTTGTTGCTTGTCGACACTAGCATCGTCATGATGAAAAACATTTCTCACGTATTTTGAGAGCGCTACGTATTGAATGACCAAAGACAACAGAACGACACCGAATGTTAGAGTCTGCAATATACTTTTAAAATTGCTTGGTGGGAGTGATGCGACTAGAGCCACAGATATTGCGCCCCGCATTCCACCAAGCAGTATAACATGTCTCCATGTCATTGGAATAATTTCTCCTATGAACGTAGTCGTCGCGGCAAGCATAGGATAGATAGCCGCTGCTCTAGCTGCTAACACCGAAAGAAATGCAAGTACAATTATTGGGAGGTGTTCACCTACATCAACAATATTCATGCTAATCCCTAGGTAAAGGAATGCTGCAGAACTTGCAAAAAATGCAGTCATTTCCCAAAAAGTGAAGGCAAAGGCTCTAACGTTCTTACTCATGGTAACCTCTTTTTTCACCGTCACATTGCCAAAGTATAGGCCGGCGACTGCTACAGCCATTAAACCTGATACACCTAACGAGTTTGCAAGAACAACCGAACCAAATACTGTAACAATAGTTAGTGAAGTCTCTGAGAAAGGATCGTTCATTAGCGGATGGAGTCTGTGACTTGCCGCAGCAATTGCCAGTCCAATACCCGCACCACCAAAAAATACTACTATAAAATGTATAGCTCCATTAGCAATTGCTAAATTAATCGAGGCGTTGGGGACTGTAATCACGATACTCCCTAGCACAGAAGAAGAAAAAGAGGGAGTAGCAGAACCAAGAATTGCGCTACCGGAACTTGCAAAAGCTATTGCAATTATAGAAGAAAAAACAATTGCTCCAGTAGCGTCATTGAAGGCAGCCTCAGATTCCATTAGCGTAGAGAGTATCTTTGGGACCCTTACCCTTTTGAATATCTCAATTACGATTGCAGCATCAGTAGGAGCAATCAAGGCTGCAAAGGCAAAGGCGACAAGAAGCGGTAAACCTGCTACATACGTCATAATAAGTCCACCGGCTAAAGTAGCAACAACCACACCTACAGTAGCGAGTAATAATGCAGATATTCTGACAACTTTGAATTTTTTGTAGTCCACATTCATCATTGCTTCAAAAATTAAAGGTGGTATTACGAAATCGATTAATAGATTCGGATCAATTCTGAAGTGTTGAATATTTACTATCTCTATCCCAGCAAAGCTAAGAAATGAAATGATGATTCCAAATCCCACTAGGACAATCGTATGAGGCACTTTCGTTCTAGAAGAAAATAGGGCAGCTGCAAATATCATCGTCAAGAATATTGGGATTACATACTCAGAAGTAAGTGATATTTCACCATTTCCTCCAACAGCTGAGGAAGCCGTCGCAAGAGCAGTTGTCGTTGTTTCGATCATGGTAGAATTTTGTTCTGATACTAATTCTAAAAGTAGATAATAATAATATATCTTAGCAAGACCCTATTAGTTATTGAAGCGGACGAACACGGAATCAATTAGGTTCTGTTATTCAATTATTAATCCTATTATTCTCCTCTCCTTTTATTGAATTAACTAATGTAAGTCTAAGAGAGTAGACGCACGGTAAGATCTTGTCAAGCACAACAACAACCCGACCTTTGAGGTAGTTACTGAATAGTATCTATTTCCTGTTCATTCTACTGCAAAAAACTCGTTAAACTATCTGATACAATATAGTCTTCACACTGTTTTTATAATATCCCACCTTGTTAGTATCAATGTGTATGATCCCAACAAAGTTTGTATCACACTTTTTCTTGCTACCGCTTTTTTCTTTTGGTACGATCATTCTTCTTCTTTCGACTATGTTCGCACATACAATCGCAATGACAGCATATGCGCAATTATTACCAAAATCAGAAACAAGCAATAATGGTAGTGGAGCAAAAACATTACCATCATCACCTCTACCTTCTTCAGTTCAGACCGCGCTACATGTGATAAAAATTACGTCACCTACCAAAGGGCAACAAATTCCGGCAGGCAGCAACCTCACCATAGCGGGCACTGCCATTGATAATGGAACGACTTCTCCTGATTGCAAAGTTTCAGTTATCGTAAATGGCATCAAGCCATATCAACAAGTTGTCCCAACTGGTCACGGTGGAGCAAATGATTACTCAACATGGAATTATATGCTTACGCCTATGTATTCTGCTATTAAGGATGGACAAAATAAGATAACTGCCAAGTTCTCCTGTAGTAATAACCCTAGTCTCACTTCACATAACAGTGTCAATGTAACTGGAGTAGCTAACAGCAATACTGCTATTGTTGCACCCGTCTCATCACATGGTTCAGCAGCAAATCTTAACAATATCAATAATAATAGATCAAAGCTATTATTAATTTCACTCGATCTAGCAAAGAATCCGATTAGAAGCGGGGGTAATCAGACAATTAAGACAACAGTCCTCGATGCCTCAAACTCAAACGCCACGGTAGCTGGAGCAAGCGTGAAGGGAACCGTTACTGATTCCGCCAACTCTACTGTAACGAATTTTAATGGAACTACCAGCAAGTCAGGAATCCTTTCATATAGCTGGAAAATAGGCAAAGATTACAAACCAGGTACATTCACCGTCGACGTCTACGGATCTGCGAATGGATATCAGAAACAAATAACACCTACGACGATGACATTTAACGTGAATTCCGCAACTGTTCATAAGATTAGCTCCACGGGGAGTAGTAACCCAACTCATCATAGTGTTCACAGATCTACAAGTTCATCTACAAGTTCATCTACAAGTTCAGGTAGCGGCCAAAATCATCCCTCAAGTATTATTCATATTCCCAAAATTCATTTTCCCCACATTCGCATTCCAAAAATAACTTTCTCTTGATGTGACCAAAGACAGTTCATAACCACATATAAGAATGCTAATTTTACATTGAATAAGTAATAATACTGCAGCAGAAAAGAGCTGTTGATATGGATGTATGTAAGTAGAGTACCACTCATCACGATAGGCTGAGAAGGGGAAAAAGTGACGAGTACTTAGGTTGCCTTCTTCTTTCTGACCCTATTCACCACGCGGTGCTCGAATAAGCACTAGAGAATGAGCGCGTGATTGTATAAAAAACGGGGTAGTATTGGCCGGCGGCGCTCTTCCATTAGGAACCCCCAAACTACTATCGCTACCTATCGCTGCGTAGCTTTTCGCATATAACTTTCAGATTATGTCAAAATGTTTCACTTTTGATGAATGAATTTGATGATGCTTATAGAGTTTGCAGAAGCATTACCTGTGAGTTGCATTTTTTCCCAAAATTCGATTTATACATTTTACTGTAGAAAATAACAATATTATTCTTCAAAATATACTAATACCGAACTGAATGACATCCATAATGGTGGCATGCACAGTTGACATTGTTTCACAATACCGGTAAGCTTGCTTTTTATATCATTCTGGTTTTGTCAAGCTATTTTTTTCTCCCAAATCCATCTTCATTTGCTGATATTTTTGCTACTAGTCAAAATCAAACTGGTCATGACAGCATTATAACTACCACAGGACAAGCAACGAAAATTCATAGTGGTCATAATAATGCGATCACAAAGACAAAGCAGATACTCGCTAATGGAAAGACAAATGGTCTTATCAATAATTCTCTTAGCGAGAACAGTAAAGTAGTAATTCTAACTTTTGGAGATACTGAAAAAAGCCAATTTACTACAGCTAAACCAATTTTAGATCAATATGGGTATAAGGCAAGCTTCTTCATTACATGTAATTATGCAGGCCAAACACACCGTCTCAGTTGGAATGATATATTGGCATTACAACAAGATGGACAAGACATAGAGTCCAAGGGCATGACTCACGCAGATTTAAACAACTTATCTTCAGGTGCTTTGGATTTTGAGATTGGTGGTTCTAAACTATGCTTGCAGACTCATGGCATTAATTCACCTAATATCTTTGCAGCAGTACACGGCGATGTAGGGAATAATCCAGCCGTGATAGATATAATATCCAAATATTATGGATACGCAGATGATGGTTTTGCTAACTTGATGTTTTTGCATTGCGATGGGTATGACAGTAAGCAGACTAGTTGTCAGACATACGATGGCAGTCGTATGCTAAGCTATGCAAATAGATATTCTATAAGAGAGGCGAGTCATAACTCTTGGGATGCAAGATATCAACACGACGATCAAACAATATTTCAAAAGTTTGTAGAAGAAGTAAATAGCGGAGTAGGAGTCAACAACAAAATAGGAATGGTGGATGCTATTCCAATAGTTGCTTATCATATTATAGATAATAGCAAAAATCCTTCTAGCACAGACATAAACTTGTTTGCAGCAGAGATGAAGTATTTGCATGAAAACGGCTTCAAAGTAATACCAATGTCTAATCTAGGATATGATGAAAGCACAAACTATATGTATTTAGAATAGTGGTTACAGGACGAGTGACAATATGCCTCCTGAATTCTAGGTCCAAATCTAATTCAATGATACCTGCGCCTGCTTTGACAAGAACTCCCACAAGGTGTGCTTTTTATCACATGTTGAAATTGCTGTGTGATATTAAAATCGTTCGTCACTTTATTTGCAGCCATTACTGCTTTCATGACTTAGTCACTTAACCACGTTAACAAACAAGATCAAAAAAGTTCATTTTCCTATACCCATTCAGACAAATAACTCGGTAGCAAACCACAATTTGTCAATGAATGCGAATTGGGTGCACGAGTCAATGGGGCAATATTATCGAATACACGCTATTACCCAAGTCAGGTTGCTATCGTGTTCTGCTAATAGGGCGCACCCTAGATTCAAGACCTGAGAATTAGGCAAAAATGAATTTGAGATCAAGTAAAACCAGTTTGTCGTCGATGTTTAAGAATAATAAGAAATCGATGCTGATGGTAATTCCAGTTTCGTTTCTTATTATGATATTGTTGACTTCTTCAGTTATTCTGGACGGCTATTCTGTCAACAATCGTAATTCTATAAATGCGTATGCAGCTGTCGATAATAAAACGGCATCATTAACGTCACCCATTGAGGGACCTGATAGTGCTAATATTACCAATGCGGGAATTATTATGAAACAATTGCTTTCATCTAATAAGCCTGTTGATATCGCAACACTTGCTTACATATGGGGTATCCTCTCGTAACGGCGGAGGTAACAAAAGCTTTTGTCACAAATCCAAATGTTCCACCGGCACCAGGTCGGGGTCCCGCTAATCAATTCAACCATTTGGGACAACTAACAACCGCTAAAGAAAAGGACATTGTTCGTCCTAAAGCTGATACGTTGTATTCAGTTCCTGGGTAGACCTTAAAGGTGGACCAATCGTGCTTAAAGTTCCCATTATAGTTAACAGGTACTATACATTGCAATTCTTGGATGCGTATTCCAATTCCTTTCATTATATTGGCACACGCACAACTGGTGAAAAGGGTGGTACCTTCCTTATTACTGGACCTAGCTGGAAAGGAACATTGCCTGCCAATTATAGTAGTATGAATATGAGTAAAATTCAATCACCTACCAATATCGTTTTTCTTATTGGCCGGATATTAGTCAATGGAGCTCAAGATGTGACTAATGTCAACCAAATTCAAAAAAACCTTACGCTTACTCCTGTCTTTCACAATACAACAAGGGCAGAATCAGAGGCAAAACCTATTGAACCTCTTGCATCGAACATACCGAAACTTGGAATCCAATTTTTCGATATCTTAAGTAAATCACTAGTCAACAATCCACCACCTGCAAATCAAACGTATCTATTTAAGAAATTCGAAACAATAGGAATAGGTCCGAGTAAAACACCATCTAATGACATCACAAATCAAACTACCATTCAAGCTCTGAAAACAGGAATATCAGAAGGTGAAAAGCTAATAGACAAAAAGGCAGCAAATATAGGTACAGTAGTAAACGGGTGGTCTGTTAACCTACAGGTTGGCACTTATGGAGAAGATTACCTATTGCGTGCAGCCGTTGCTAAAGTAGGATTTGGTGCTAATATACCACAAGAAGCGGTATACCCACTAACATTTATAGATGCTAATGGAACTCTATTGAACGCTGCCAATAATACTAACTACCTAATGCATTTTGGTAAAGGACAGGTTCCACCAGTTAAAGGATTCTGGTCTCTCACATTGTATGATAAAGATGGCTTTTTCGTAGATAATCCCATTAATCGTTATAATATAGGTGATAGAACTCTAGGGTTAAAGAATAATACAGATGGTTCACTTGATATCTCTATATCTTCTAAAAATCCAGGACAAGCAAAAGAGTCCAATTGGCTTCCTGCGCCGGATGGGCCATTTACCCTACTTTTGTGCATGTATATTCCAGATGATTCAGTAGTTAAGGGACAATACCAGATTCCACCAGTAGAAAAAGTCGTAACCAACAAGTAAAACAAGCCCTGCAGTAATGGTTGCCTCATTGGCTCCGAACTCTACAAATACGTTCTGTCGTGTTCTGTGTTGCACCACTATCTGATTAAGGCGATCGAGATGTAAGCGATAGGGAATAGTGAAAGCGGAAAAGTAAACAGAGAGATAGAATAAGACTGAGAGGTCCAATACTGGGGATCTTAACCTAATAGAAAAGACAATGACCCTGAAAAACAAAAGCAGTGATATCGACAAGGAGAATAACATGAGTAAGACAGCGACCTCATCAACGCGCGTTAAGCTATTTCTTCATGCTATTGCTATTTTGTGCTTTTGCCGAGCAGATATAACTCTATTCTACTAATAACAATCCTCTACGTCATGATAGATTTTCATCTTTTAAGGTACACTATAAAAAGAATAATGGCGCCGTAGCTTAATGAATAGGGCAGGTTTGTGACTCAGATCTAGATGTGTGTTCGAAAATCTGGGAACTTTATCGTGCCTGCCATTACCTGTATGAGTCCCCTATCCATCGAAGTAGCACTTACTTCCCCCTTATTGTATCGGGAGCATATATACATATATACATATACATATACATATACATATATACATTCTTGTCCTTGAAAATGAGTTCATGTCTTCTTAGCGTGCGAACAATGATGTCAGCGTTATCATATAATTAATCAATCGTTCTCAACAATCAAACGATTCTAATACTCAATTCAATTGCATCGCTGACATCATCTGTAAATTCCAACGTAGTTTCTATAGTCTGGCTTTTGTATCTTCCTTGATTTCTCACATATTCTAGAAAATCTAACATTTGATTTTCGTATATTCCAACGTTATCTGCTATAACTACAGCCCCTTTCGCTAGATACTTCTCAGCACGTTTAAGATAGCCAAGATATTCTTCTTTAGTAGCATCTATAAACAACAGATCAAATTTCCCACGAAGCTTTGGTATTACTTCTAAAGCATCACCAACTATAATGTCTACTTTGCGCAGAAGACCCTGCGTCTTCCATATTTTTTCTCGCGGTCTTGGCGACGGTTTTATCTATATCAATAGTTACAACAGATCCTACGCTGTCTGCAGAATCATCTAACAGGTTAGCCATTAATATCGCAGAATATCCGTACAGAGTTCCAATTTCCAGGATTCTTTTCGGTTTGTGTTTCTTGACAATATTTGCGATGATCTTAGCCTTCACAGGACCTATGGAAGGTACAAATTCTTTCTTGCCCATTTCTTCAAGCGATTTGAGAACCCGCAATGCTCGGTCTTCCCTTTTCGCATTAATGGTCTATCGATTATCATAATATTTGAGTGCAATTTTAAAGCTTCACTAAACTGCCAGGTTTCTGAGCGATGAGGATATCATTAATGGGCTGTAAACAAAGAGAATGGCCGTGAAATCAATAATAACACCAACCACTATAACTGGCTGCACAAAATAGCCGACTAGTAAAGTCAAATAAAAAGACAGCTGAAAAAAGCAGTAGAACTAAAATATCGAGCAAGTGTGATCCGATGGCTACTTTGTTAAAGCCTTATCCAACACACTTTTTGTAACACACGCAAATTAATATCTAGATTCTCCTGAATAGAAAGGATTTTCAGTAGTAGATTCTATATCTATATTGTTAAAAGTATCATTCTCTTTAATAGATAACGCGGAGATTGTGACTATAATGTTTCTAATCAATATATTAGTGCTTAAATATATCGACAAATTCTCCTATATTGTTAGCAGTTGCTGTGAAGCATCGTAAATATAGTATGATGGAAGATTGCTTCTGAGAAATGAACCACAAGAAAACGACTTTATCAATTGCAGCAATCGTAGTAGCAGTTGTACTGACAGCAGCAGCTTTCGCCATACCACAACAAGCTTTAGCGTACAAACATCACCATCACCACCACAATAATACCGCAACAGCAAAAGGATAAAAGTCGCTCAACACACAAGTCAGCTAAACAACTGTAAAGTACGGGTACGTCTGAAGGCAATACTGGCACAGATGATTCAAGTACATATCATGCACTTGAGGAAAAGGTCAGCCATCACCAACTGTCTGCCAAAATGCATGTACCAATATAGCTGAAATAAGCCGCTTATAACATAGAAGAGAACAATTCAAAAAAAATGTTCTTCTTTATTTTTTCCTTGAACATAACGACAAAAAATCTTTGTAAGTACACTCGTCGTAACTAATATCGCAGCTTGTGACCATTATTACGTCAGCTAGCAGACCTATTATGTTGATTGGAGTATTACTAGACTAAGGTTATACCCACCATGGTATTACAGTGCTACAATTAACACGAGAAATTCTATCAAATATCACAATAAGAAAAAATCAGTTACAAAACTTATCGGAATCAAGTGTTAGAGTTTAGCCTGCATAGTATGCAAAGTTGAGACAACACACGTGTAACATTTAAAACCGTAGATTAAGCTCAAACTTTAATCGAAGCAATAACACATGTAAATGCAGTTAGCGTTTAAAGTACTAGATATATTTAACGCAACTAAATTCTAAACATTTTATAATGAGAATCATATCTATTCTTTTTATAAGTATCGCTCTCATGTGAAATATATGGTGACTTTCAACCTTAGATCCGACAAGGTAGTATTCTCCGGTATCTTGATCATGACCCTTTTTGTTTCAACTATCTGGTTTTCTTCTATCCAAGTCAACAGGATCCTTGCTTTGCCAGACCAACAACAACTAAACTCCACATCCAAACCTCTCGTAGTAAAAATTACAGATCCTATTAAAGGCCAACAAATAGCGGTCGGTAAAAACCTGACTCTTTCTGGCATAGCCAAGTACAATGTAACTGCCAACTGTCAGGTTTCCGTAATCGTAGACAGTATGAGACCGTATCAAAAGACAATACCAATAGGACAGACTGGAGTGGGTAATTATTCTCAATGGAAGTACGCACTTGCTCCAACATATGCCGGTAGCATTAAAGAAGGAATTAATAAAATAACCGCAAAGTTACTTTGCAATTCAAATCCTACAGCCCTTACAAAATTTTACAGCATTAATGTGACAGGTGTGAATGGAATTTCTCCGATCCAACACCAACTTGCAATAAGATCAAACAATACTGCTGTACCATTTTTCCTGCCAGTGTCTTCTTTTTCTTCGGCTCCGTTAAACAATACCCTTGCACCTGCTGTCATACCCGTTTCAGTCAACAACGGTACACTACTTCCGCCAACAGCCTCTTCCACCAGTAGTTCTTCTGGTTCTAGTGACACCAGCAGCGGTAGTAGCAACGGACATCATCATCATCATCATAGTACTAGCAGCCCCAACCATTCGACTAGTAGCGATCATTCGACTAGTAGCGATCATCATAGTAGCTCTAGCAACAATAGTGGCAACCATAATCATGACAACAGAGGAGGAGGACAAGGCAATTTTATCCACAGCATAATTACACATTTCAGGGGATTTTAAGGCCAGGTCAGTAGTATAAATTGGGAATCGTGCTTTTTTTCAGTCCACCGAAGATAATGAATTTCCAAATTCTTTACGCATAGAACATAAAGAATACAAATACATGTCGGAGTCCATTCCAAGTCTTTTTTGGGATAGATCCGGGGCGCTTTGTCGATCGAATAAAGAGTCACGAAATACTCCTTGAATATGTCGCTGAATACTGTAAACAATGCCGTGCAACCGTAGAACGTACGGGCTACGAAAAATATCCAATGGATTTATATCTACAAATTAGGGATAAAGTCTATCAATATATCCAGAATTGGCCCGATCGTGCTTTAACACGTTTATACGAATTACTTCGATTGTTGATAAGTCGGTTTAACGACTGACTACGGCTGGAGGAAAGATGTAGTCAGGGTCGGGTTCACCGACGAGTGCTTCTACGCCCTTGATGGCCAGATGGACATGCAGGTCGGCGATAAGCGGATCATTGCGAAGGAGGGCTACTCGCTTTGGGTACCCCGCCGAACCGTCCTACACAGCGCCCCGACATCGATACCTCTGACGCATTAATTGATTATGTGGGGGGTTGGTTTTATGATAAAAATTGCTTCAGGAAGCATTCTTGTCTTGATGCTTGTACAATGCCGGGAGTCGTCGTGGCACATACTATTGAATACAAACAAGGATTCTTAGAAGGAGAAAATCAGGGAAAAGGGGGCGGTACACCTGACGAGGATGTTGCGATACATGTATACCAGGCCTCGGACTTTTGAACGGCACTGCCTGTCATCACTGGATACGAGGCTTTTTAGCTGGTTTCTATACTACATGTCCAAAGGGTGTGTTTTCCCACGATTATGATTATACGCTGTGCAAGGGCCCGTAGTCTCGCGATCCACCCCATTGCTGGGGACGTGAGTGTTCTACTATAGGCTATAATGCCGGCTTGGTTTCCGGCCGGTATAGCGGGCAAGTCGGTGTATATGATATTGGCGACGCGTGTGGCGCCCACTCCAAGCAATGGTGTGACGGATTTTTTGCATCATACAGCATTGGATGGAACCAGACATGCGCACATTGGCGTTACGGCTGTGTGATAATCGGACTAGGCGGAAATGCTACGAATCCTTAAGCGAGATCTCTAAGTCGTAGGCAGTCACAATCTATCGTCGAGAGATAATCTGTCAAATGTCTTTAGGATAAACAATGGTATATCTAGTAGTGTCTTTCGCAACCGATGGCCGCATTTGACGGACGGTTTGACGACATTTGGTAAAGAGCTATTAGTCTGTCAAATTAACAGTGTCTCTTCAGAAACAAGGAATTGGCTTGAGTGATCTCGCTAGCTCTGTCAGACTAAATAATTACATTAAAAATATAGACATTAATGAGGACAAAATCGAATCATTCATTGCTAATTTGGCCAATTCACCCGAACCAGATAAGCTGATAGAAGTCGCAAATCAAGTCGCACATTTATCAAGATCTGAATCAATACCACTTGAAGAACCATGTCGAAGAAAAGGTGGAAGAAAAGCAAAGACTTGAAGAACAACTACAAGATGCAGGCGCGCTCCTACAAAGTAAAAATGTGGATATAGAAACAATAAGTGAATCTAGTCAATTAAAAGAGCATCTGGCCAAACACAATCTATCTTTAGAAGCTCCTACTAAACTTTTGTCAATTCTACAAACCATTAAGCAGATAGGATACGAACCCGTAAAAATTGTAGCCGCGTTCGCTAGCAGGAAATCACTAATGCAAAAAGGAGAGGCAGCTCAAAAAAAATTACAAAGTGCTCGAATAGCGCACGGCAAGATATCGACATCTACTACCAGTGGATCCATGCAAATTAGTATAGACGAATTGCTCGCATTTGACATCCTAGCAAAAGAAACGGCACAGACGTCGAGTATTCCAATTTCGACTACTGCTTTTCGCGTAATCAAAGAAATCAAAGATTATCGTAAAACAATTGGTCTTAAGAAGAAAATATCCAGATTAGCAGTGCAGAGATATACAATGAATGAAATTGGGGCGAAAAAAATAACGCAGTAATGGTATTGTTGAATCTACAAAGTCGTGGAGTAACAGAGGACCAAATATTAAGATTTTTTGAGGAATACGGCCGCATGATGCTATAATTGCTATATAGTACTTGCGACATACTTGATTAATTGTAGTACTTACATAGATAGGTGACACTTTCAAATACCCACATAGGTGACACTTTTCTGCTTGGTATTATTTCT
>QHBN01000152.1:17779-26649 GCA_003176995.1 Candidatus Nitrosopolaris wilkensis | reverse complement strand
CCTAAATTGGATTTGCACTCGCATGCATTCCTTTATTCTCTCGAACCCTACAAGGATGGTTTACAGCGTAATTGCCTAGTGCACTCGCAAGTACTTGATCTGGATGAATACCATAATCATAGAATAAAATACGTATGCCCTGTCCACTACCGTACTCAGAGTAATATTTTCTATTTTCGTCCCACCTGCTGAAATTTTGTCTTAATTTTTTTCGATCAGCCTCATAAAGATTGTTTTTCCTGTCCCCCATTCTCCAAAATACCTATACGGAAACCGGCGGTGGAGCTTCTACTCATTTTAACGAGGGTGTCGCTGTATTGCTCAAAGTCAAGGATCGGTGTTTCTTCGATTTCATCTGTCAGCGTTTCGAATGGTTCAATGTATCTCTTAAAGTAGACTTGCATTATTGATTCCTCCAACCATTTGTATTTTGCGACTTGCAGAGGTGGTCAACCTGAACTCCTACGGCTCAGCGATCTACTGCATCTGCAGAAATTTTTATTGCTGATGATGAAATACCTTCTCCAATTTTATCAAAAACACAAGACAGGGTCAAAGCATCCAAGAGAGAATTATCACCTGTAGAAAAAATAGTGAGCCTGACGTCAAGAGGATTGTTTGGTGAGGAAAAATTATGAAGTTGTAAATGCTGTCAAGACAAATTGGAAGAGAAAATGGAAAAAGGAGAGAAAACGGAAGAGAAGCTAAGTGTCAAGGAGAAAGAAATTACTGATATTAACATAGTTTCAAATAATATCGTCCATAAGAAACTATATGGATGGAAACAAGCTCTGCAAAAAAAATAACAACTTGTTATGTAACAGGATTGATATTTTTTATTGGCCGATCTGCAAGACTTGGAAAATGTATAACAAATGGCTAAGGGATTTAAAATGTAATTGCACCCCGACCTTAGAAGCGTTATGGGGGCTGAGGTGATTCGGACAGTTATTAACCATCAATATGAAAAAATAATAATATATTATCTTAGAGAATATGGGAATGAACCGATGATAAAAAAGATACTAATGGCCCTCGACAGATCAGGTAATGACCAAAAAATCACTGCTTATACTCTTACCCTGGCAAAGCACTAGGTGGAGAAGTAATCGCAATTCATGTAATTAACAGATCTGCTGTTGAGCCAGTAGCCGATGCTTACGGCAATTATATGGGAGGTAATATTGAAGCTCTTGAACAAAATACTTTGAAAGGTAGGTCTACTAAGGCTTGCTTTAAATATAGAGAAACTAGTAGGTCATAGGTCAGATGCTTATTTTTCGTTGGCGTTTAATGTTTCTCAACCACCACTAAATTGACATTAAATGGAATTATTCGTACCAATGACGGCTTATGCTGCATTTGCTGTCGAAACCTTGGCTTGTATAGATCGCCCTGCATTTAGTGGCCTTGCATCCCCTTCCTGCTCGCCCTATCCATGTTCGGTAGTAGCTATACATTTAGAACCACCTCTACTTGCACACAAATCAACGTATTCAGTGTCGTAGGCGTTTAAGGTGTAACCATCATTTTTATACGGGATCATCCAAGCTACCCCATTCGACTTTATCATGTTGTTCTTCGTATCCTCTTATCAAATACTCCCCTTTGCTGCAGTTCTTTCTCTGTTATAACTTTAATTCAATTTGAATAGTATGTATTTGGTCTATTGTTCGAATCTATAAGGTAAAATTCTTTAACAGTAATATCATTTTCTATGAAACAACCCGATTTCTGTGGTGGATCCAATTTGAATATTTACTGACGTGAATTCACAGACTTAAAGTTCGAGGGAGGAACCATCGGCTGTAACTTCAATCACATTCTTATGCCATTTCTTATGATATTCTCCGTTGGAATTGGAATTAGCCTTTTTGAATTGCTCACTTCGATAATTCTTTTTATCTAATCACCAGAGCCATGCCCTGATACATGAATATGATTCCATTCTGATTCTTTGATTGCTCATAAGACCAACGTGTAGGAGTCATCTCTTGACTCTCTCTTGGTCAAGTTTCATCTCATCATCAAAAGGTTCTGTTGATCTTATGTAGCTTGAATTTTTTTAGCTCGAACGTCTATTTCTTTCTGATTCTGTTTAGAAGGTATTTTAGAAGACTTGTCCTGTCTTGCTACTGCTTGGAAAACGCTCAATATTTTACTGTTATGACGGAAGCTAATTAGCTTTCTGGTGCTTATCAATGCTCTCGTTCTACCGGCTATATTAGGCAGTCTACAAACAACATGGGTTTTTCGGTTATGTGTAGTAGATCTTGTTCCCGAAGTCCAGTCATTAAACCTAGTCTACAAGTAAAAGCAAAATTCGAAAATAGTGTTCAAATTGCAACCGTAGCCTTTCACTTTAAAATAGTGGACTGGGTGGGATTTGAACCCACGACCTTGCACTTGCGAAGCGCACATTCTACCCCTGAACTACCAGCCCTTGTATAGACTAAGTTTTTTAACCGCTATAAATTTCCTGTCGCTAAAGACAATCCAGAGATAGGCTTTTGCATGGAATGGAGAACTATAATAAATGTTAGCCAGCTTCATATAAATCGATAAATGGCTAAATATGGGGTTAGCAATGATATAATATTTGTCAGTTCCTGTCGCCGATCCCACTATTGCTGATACTAATCCTGAAAGGACTGAAGTAATACGTTATACAGAAAATATAATCAATACATACTAATAGAAGCATACTTTTAGAAGCTTGCAGACTTCTAGACGTTAGCAGGGTTGAACGTGGTACCAGTCTTACCTAGGTAATGTAAAAAGTTAGAATCAATGAAATAATTTTGGATATAGTAAACGTAGTAACAATTAGTTTTTTAGGTGTTTCAATTGAGACAAGGCTTGGCGATAATATTGGTGGTGGTAGAGGTGGTAGTATTCATGACAATAATGATAATAATAGAGTTAGCTCTACAAATAAGGTTATTGCAACTATACCTATTTCAGGCCCAGGAGCCGTTGCCTTTAACCCGTCTAACGGTGACGTATATGTGGCAAGTGGCCGCTCGAACACTGTAAATGTAATACACCCAGCAACAAATCAGGTTCTGTTGCCATTGATACATCTGGCTGTTGCTGGTATTGCTTTTGACCCAGCTAATGGTGACCTATACATGACAGGTTTAAGCACAGTATCTGTAATATCTACTTCTACAAATCAAGTTATCGCCACCATACCAGTGGGTACGCATCCACAAGGCATTGCTTTTGACTCAGCTAATGGTTTCGTATATGTAACATCAGATAATACCGTCTATGTGATTTCTACTACTCCCATCCCACCCATTCCACCAGACACAACTATTACATCGGCAGTTGATGGTAATAGTGCTCCAGTAAAGAATGGTAGTGCTACCATCTCTAGCTCTATTAAAATAGCATTTTCAGCCACACCAGGTACCAATCCTATTGAAGGCTTTCAATGCAGTCTTGATAATAGTGCATTCTCTAGTTGTAGTAGTCCAGCTACCTTCAACAACCTAGCAGCAGGACCACATAGGTTCGCAGTAGTAGCTATCGATACCAAAGGAAATAAGGATCCAAACCCAGCAATCTTTGGTTGGACAGTAAGTACTCTTACTCCATCCCAACTATACAACAACTGATCCAATTAAAACATAGTATGCATCTTGATCCCACTACGGACCGAACTTTGGATATTCGGCTAAACATTGCATTACAATTCGCACAGAATAATATCAAGAGCGGCACTTGTATTCAACTTACTGTATTTATTAAACAAGCTCAAGGTAGCAATGGTCATGTGACTTCAACCCAAGCTACGCAGTTGATTCAAGGTGCACAAAATATTCAGACGGTTTTAGGTTGTACTGGAAATGGAATGGTAGCATCATCAACATCGCCACTGGCACCGTCGTCACTCAACAAAAGTCAGAGCCAACAACAGACGCAAACAACGACGTCATCTCCATCATTGATGCAACCGAGGTCTCAATTTTCATATTCCTATTCATCCCAAAGCCCTCAATCACAACCGTCACAAACCCACCAGGCAGCTCCAATAGCTAACGCTGGCATATCACTAACTGTAAATGAAAATACAAAAGTCACATTAGATGGTAAGGCAAGTCATACTGCAAATTTAGGCGGTGCCATAGTGGCATATCAATGGACAAAACTACCTACTGGAGTTCCTGTAGTACTAACAGGATCTAATATGGCTACTCCAACTTTTACTGTACCTTCAGTATCTACAGATAAAGTATTGGCATTTAGTTAAAGAGTTATGGATAGTCATGGAACTGTTAGTAGTAATCCAGCTGTTGTATACGTTATGGTAAAATATATTAGCCATAACGTTCCTGCCATAACGTTCCTGCCATAACCAGTGGCAGTATCAACCAACAACAATCTTTCCTTACTCCTCACTCTGCAATTACGCCAAATCACCCTAGTTTCTACTTTTCTCAACAGCCCCTACGCTAGGTAAGATGTGTATGTCTTCCACGATAGGAAATCCGAGTTTTCGTATTGTCCTTAGCATAATTTTTGTCATACCAGTCATCCTATTATCTTGCTTAATAACAACAACAGCATTAGGATTATCCAATCGCCTTCTTTCTTCGAATATTAACGGAGGATCGATTAACCAATGTGTACAAGCTTATCTCGCAAATGCTAATCTCAAGAGCAGCAATAATTCAACAGTTACAACAAATCCTCCATTTCTTTTTGCCTATGCTAGATCCTATTGTACTCAACTCGCTCAAGCAAACATAAACAATAACCAGCAAACAACGCAAAATCAATTTTCTTCTCCTTTGTTAAGAACTCCATACCCGTACCAAATTCCCGGCTCATATGCATATCAATAACAACCATCTCCTGTTACTCCTCGATCCCAATACCCATATCAACAACAGCCTTATCCATACACAAATCAGCAACTACCTTCAGCTACTAACAATGTGCTTCCGCTACTGCCGCACCACAAAATCCGTACCAAAGTTCTTATCCATATCAACAACCCCAAAATCAATCTTCTCCCTTCGGAGCAAGAAATAACCCTAGCCAATACCCATACCAACAGCCGCAAAACCAGTCGTCTGCGTTAGCAAATAACACCGCTCAGTATCCGTACCAACAACAACCGCAATCCTCCCAACCATTTACTACAGGACAACATTCAGTCTCGAACCTCATAGTCATAGCCCACGTTAACAGCACTGGAGGCGCAAATGCAGCCGATAACTTTACTCAAATTGTTGCAAATGCATATACCAACCCTGATGGCTATACATATGTGTACCATTATATGAAAGGGTCGCAAACTGGAGTTACTATTAGTTTGCAGCCGGGTGGTTTTGCTGTTTACGAGTTAAACAATAATGGCAAAACAAATAATGCTCTTCTAAATCAATCGACCTATGACATAGGTTACTCAGGTGACTGCAGAGCTGTCAAGTCAAACACCGGTGGCACCACTTATGGCCATGGCACGATAAATGTAGGTGAAACAAAGACCTGTACCGTGACTCTTTCATTCCATAAATAACAGATGAGCTTCAAGTGGCTTGATGAATAGTATCTCAATTCGGCTCAGCATTCTAATGATATCTATATTCGGATTGACAATATTACTCAATAGTATAACAGCTATCCCCCAGATGGTCTATTCACAACCATGTGTAAAAAACTGCATCATAACCAATCCATTTGTCAATAATGTTCAAACATGGGTAGACAAAACAAATAATATCAAAATCGAATTTAGCCGTTCACCAACATTTCCGTTTGTGGGGAATGTAACGCAACTAAATTTCCGTGTAACAAGTTTAAGCCCAGACAAGCAATTAGAGCTAACGCATATTCGTGTCATACTCATAAAAAATGTAACTGCAATTTTCAACAATAGTAATATTATCAACGACAAGAACCACTTCATCACATTTGATAATCTAACATCTAACCATGGCGATTTCTCTCTAAAGTATCATTTCTTGGAAGCAGGGGCGCATCAAATTATTCTCAAGATAATTACGAAAGATGGTAAGGTCGCTCTAGGGTCGTTTAATATTCCAATAATAAAGTTTTGGTGGAATTTATTCTAAAGTCAAGAATGCAAACAAAATCTCATTGTACATGACACCGTACTCGTGAATGAGACTCTTCCAAAATTTTTCGTGCCACTATCACACAAATGTACGTAAGCATCTTTCATTTTATGATAACAGTTGATCTAAATAAAAAAGTGGTTTCTCTCCACTAATATGGAGAATCGTGGTTGGATGCCATCAACTTTTGAGTACGTGCTGAGCAGGTGTAATATCATCAACACATACAGCTTTAAGAGCGCCTCCTGAGAACATTGGAGCTAGTACGAATGATACCACATTCTGAACGTTGTGACCTGGACTCAATGTCAGTGGACCTCCTGTTAGTGCATCAGTACCTGTAAATGATGAAGGTATTCCTTGCAGATAGGCGTTGCTACCAGAAATAAGTACTCTTCCTGGTTGTTGGAATGTTATGGCTGTTACCTGCGGATTGCTAGCACATGGACCTGTTGTGATGACTGCTAGTCTCACAAAGTGATTATGCCATATTGGACCGGCTCCAGTTCCCTGAGTTACACTATCCCTTACTCCTTGGTGTGTTGTGGAGACTATTACAGCAGATAGACCTGCGGTGGTAACAATTCCATACCCAAAAGCTCCACCTGAGCCGTCAGTTGGAATTATCCCATTGGTTCGAAGTATTGCATTGAGGCCACTAGATTGTACCAGCGCGGTATTGATAGTAAGGTAACCGGGTACCGCTGCATTTGATGGGGCAATTAGCTGGGCATTTGTGTTTGATGTTGAAAATGCTCCCAAAGTGGCTAACATGATGGTAGCCCCTGCGACAGCAAGTATTTTGCATATACTCTTCGTATTCATTATCGTTATCTCTGTACGCAGTATATATAAAATATTATTGGCAAAAATTAGGATATATTGTCACAATTTGGAAAAGAATGTATTTATCATATCTTTATTCGAATATTACTGAAAATTTTACTTAAGCTTCTGAGAGATCCAGTGACAGACAACAGAACATGATATAACATGTGGTTTAGGAAAGGAGTAGTAAAGGATCAGATGACTAGACGTACTAAGATTGCTGTTTCCTTAGATTGTTGAGTGTTCCTTTGCTGGAGTTAGAGTATCTTTGATAGTGTTGTTTGTCGGTGAAGCAGTAGCACGTTGACTATGTAAGGGGGCATCCGACCTTTGTGACTGGCTGTTCGACGAAATTACTATGAGCTCATATTCGGGTAATTAGATAATTTTTTCTACTCGTCTAACGGAAGTGTATGTGAATGTATTTTGATATAAAAATGAATTACAGAAGGAAATGTTGTACGTCATAATTCTTACTTAGTAGCCAGTTCAAGTATAATTGATAAATATTTTTCAGGACTAGTTTTTATACTTATCATAGAGAGTAACGTATTGTAATGAAGACAAGCGTAAGTGTGATCACGAGCACTATCGTTGACCATTTTCGTTGGACTATTTTTTGGGACAACCAACGTAGTGGTACCATCAGCCTATGCTGCTCCACCGAAAAGTCCTCTCCAATCAGAAACTCACGTCACAATCCAAAACACTACGATATCAGGCCAAGACCCACTGCCTGAACACCAAGCACATCAAGCGGCAATCATTCTTCCTCCACGCACTGACGGAAAACTCTGGGTAGGTACAGTTACTTGGACTTCATCAAAACCAGTCGAATTGGTAGTTTTGCACGATTACACGAACGTTACAGCAGACTCTGCTCACGGTGTACCACTTATTGCCAAGCCTCCTACAGGCGCTGTTGCAATCACCTTAATTGGGCCATCCCAATTTATGCCCTCATCAGACCCAGTTCCATCGGGAACGGCACCTTTTGCAGGAAGCGCCGTAGCATTCCATACGTTAAGTGGAGCAAAGTTTACCGTGACCTATACTGTTGACGCAACAGCAAATACTCCAACGAAAACTAAGTGATTAGCTAGGACATAAGATCCTACCTTATCTGTTCTTTTTATTTTTTTTCCGCTTATGTATTTGCTTCAGTAAAGTAGACTAAGGTGTATTGTTGGTTAGTAATATTACGCTTCTCCGCCTAAGGATCCTTCCAGATTAGGTTAACAGTAGCATGAACAATATGAGCCTGTTACTGGCACCGATCATTGTATGTTTCAACAGTTAGAATGTATCAGATTTGGGTATCATATTTCCATCTCTATAAACAGCTTGTCTGACTTTCTAAGAAAATTAATGAGGAATGAATAAAAAACATGCAACCAAAATAGAGGAGAAAAAGATTCTTTTAATTATCTTGGCATCGACTTTATTACCGCCTCATGGTATTAATCACTGTCATTCCATGACCCGGCTCTGGCTCAGCCTAACTCTGTTGGTCCATAGAAAGGATGACTCAGCAGCCTAATATGTCCTGAAACTGAGTGTGAGCTTTAGCCTACCACTGCTACCAGGGGCCAATCAAGATTTCGTTGGCCTAGTTGAGCGCATAGCCGGCAAGTCGCCTTTTTTCTCTCTTAACTAGTTTTAAGGTAACAAAATCTGAAATAGTAGGATGTCTCAACTATGAACAAGGAGAGCACAGGAAAAAATCACATGACTTGCAAAGGTATATGCATACGCCATAAAGCGATGAAACCAGTAGGCACTGGCCGTTATTCCACAGGACAAAAACGATGTCAAGTATGCGAAATCTTCTTGAAATGGGACGGGTTATGGTGCCCATGTTGTGGATATAGATTAAGAACGAGGCCACGAAACTTGAAATATAAAGCCAAATTGCGAACAAGGAAGAAAATTGATGAATATAGGTTATCA
>QHBN01000152.1:0-17738 GCA_003176995.1 Candidatus Nitrosopolaris wilkensis | reverse complement strand
AACAGGAGCAACCGCCACAACAGCCAGCTGTGCAAGCTCATAAAAAACATGTCACACATAAAGGGAATCAGTAAGTGGCCTTGTAAAGAGTTGCGGAGCATCATGGCCTTGTAAAGACAGTGAGCAATGCCATCGCTAGGATAGACGCTAATTTTTACCGCTTTAGTTTTAGATTTTCAAAAATATAGTGCGTTTAGATGGGATATATTCAAATATATCTACCTTTATGAGGCATTTGTATTGATTGCTTGTGAGCTATTATAATCTAGTGCATTTGCAAACAGGCAAAGAATACTTGTAACTAAAAATTTATAAAAATGTGATGTATTGATTATGTCCTTCAGGTTTAATTTAGATGTCTGATAATGACACAGATCAAGAGAGATCTTTTAGAGAAAGGTATGCAGAAGAGTTGCGAAAGAAAAGGCAGCAGGACGCTCACAGCTATCGAGAAAATGACGAATTGGTTGAAGAAAGAGTAAAAGTAAATCAACAGGAAAGGAAAACCCCAGGACGAAGAGGAGAGAAAATAAAACAAGAAGAAATTGACAAAGAAATTGTTAGGCGTGACAAGATAAAGAGTAAGAGAATCCCAGAAGGGTGATTACAATGAGGTTAACAGACCTAAGTGCGGCCATGCCACCGTAACACTATCTTAATCTCATTATAACTCGTCTATTGGAAATTTTGTCATGCACCCAGTACATTCATAGATTTCTTTCCCAACAGGACCAGTTACGAGGAATTTGACAATTGTACTACATTTTGGACAGCGTCCTTGAGTACTACGAGTCTTTCGCTGTGGCCTTGTGATTGTTTTTCTTTTTCTTCCGCCCATGCCTATTTGCCTGCTAGTTCGGAGGATCTTATAGTCTTATAAATCTCGTCAATTCTACTAACGTTCCCTAGTATATCTAGGAAGACTGGGAGGGTTGAGATGCTCTTACAAATTGAATTAAATGGATCGAAATGTAACTACGTGATGTACTAAGGAGATTGCAAAAACTATACTAACACATTTGAGAAAGCACTGTCTTGCCCCATTGCCATATCCGTAACTTCTGGCCGAGGGTAGGCTTTCCAATACTGACTGGTGGCCTGTTTGGCTCAAATCCATAATAATAGAGTTTATGTAAATATCGGGCGTCATCGTTTGGTTGTCATACAACTCGCAACGAAATGAATGAATCTCAGAGCCGGATTTCGCAGCATATGCACATACCACTCAGTAGATCCGGCTGTCGCACAACAGTCCCTTAACAACCTAGATTTATCAGATATAGTACCACCACTCCCTAACATAGCTGGCAATGCGCGTATCGATCAAGGGGGTTACGGTAACTGGCCCAGGGTTTATGAATTTGGATCCCTTTATCTTAGGTGCTCCTTATTACTACCATGGATATGAGCACCACTTGTGCAACTTGCGGCGCGAAATCGCAAGATTACGCGATAGAGTGTTCTTGTTGTGGAAATTGCTATTGTTCTGACAAGTGCAAAGCAGCAGATCATCAAAAAAAACTTATACGTCATACATGGACCGATTTTAAGCACATTTATGAAACTATTATGAAAAGTGATCAAAATATTAGGGTTGTAACTATATCTGATTTGAAGGGCGAAATAATGTACTCCGGTCACCGCGAAGGCACTAGGAATCTGCTCAGTTCAAAAGAGAGCAAAAAATCCCTTGAAATGGCGTTGAAAGGATGGAAGATACGCGCTGAGCTTGCACCAAAGATCGGAAGAGGAAAGTACGTATTAGCAGAATACGAAAAGATTAAACGCATTACTATGCCCATGGGCGAAAACCATCTTCTTTATGTGACCACAGATGTAGCCTGTGATCATTCTTTATTGGTTGAAAGAATTCATAAAATGTATTTAACGTAGCCGTTACACCAACACGAAGCAGACTTATAATCTCGACAGTAACGACAACATAACAACTCGCGTCGTTATGATATGTATTATATATATTAAACTGACACTCAGGCATAGAATAGAATATTGAAGGCCTTACTTACAACCTAGAGGAATGGGACAACCATATGCTAGTAAACGGATCGGATATTAATGTAGTTTGATTATCTCATCCCATGCTCCAGTTGGCGAGAACATGTCGATTAGTTCACCTACGGGAAGCTGTAGCGATCATCTAAAGTTGGTAGCTGCAGAAATCACCGATGCCGGGAGTGCAGGATGCAGTCACTGTAAACTCTACAAAGACATCGGATATAACAACAACAGGACAATCGCTATATCATGTGGATATGCGAACATCCTTTGCTGGAATCAATCCATTTACCGAGGCAGCAGATAGAGCAACTCATTTCACAGATCTTCTACCTTGGAACAATGGGACTTCGAGTATCGAGTTCAACGGTGACGACTACGTAACATTTGCGATAATGCTGGAAGATAGAGGGCGAGAGGAATGTGTTCAGAGACATTGCACTGATGAGAAGCATAGATGCCAATTGTCTTTGAGATTGTATCAAAGAAAACTTCGAACCCGTATCAAAAACACTACTGGTGCTACTTCTGGCCGCGTATGCGCCGACAAGCATCCAACCCGCGATAATGGACTCAATGGTTGATAGCTTGTAAATTGACTGCAACCAACACTCGATAATCCTGCCGACAAGTTTAGCCATAACAATGCTTTGGTAACGCATAAATTTTCCTAGGTTTGTTGAACTATGCTCTTACTAAAAATAGATAGTATAATTGTTAATTAATTTTGGCATACAGAATTATCTTCTTCAAATATTTTATGAGTATCAATAGAGGAGCGCAGATATATCATAACTGAGGGAAATTGGAGTACCATGAACTCCTTAGACTGGCATGAAATAACAAAAGCTAAAAAGATGGTAAGAGCTAGTGATGCAAGCCTGTGCGGGAACGCAATTGCAGAATACCGTGATAACATAGTCATAATAGAACACGGTGCAAAGTTTCGCGAGTACATAATCCCAAAATCTAAAGTCGAACGATATGACGGAAGGGATGTGTATCTCAATATACCACGCAGCATGCTCTCAGCTTTTGACTTCTGAACAAGATTTCATATAACGCTCCATTCTCGAGCTTAACGAAAATTCTCATGTTCTCATCGTCTTGTACAGAATTATTTATAGAGAACAATTTCAATGAAACACATAGTACTAGCATCTCAAGCGAAACTGTTCCGCAACAATTAGGTGCAAAATTAGATTAGGACTATTTTATTAGGAACGACCGTTCCATACCGAGGCGTTCCTCCATTCCCCTAATTTAGATGAACCCTTCAATGTATCTCAGAATGATGCAATTTACATTCCCATCATCTTCTTTTGAACGCAAGAAGAGCAAGAGCAACGGAGGAACAAATAGGGGAAAAATTCAGATTACAGCTGATATTCTTTATCTGTCCACAGTCGCGATCAAAAAGACTCATATTATGTACAAAGCAAACCTGAGCTACGAGCAAGTCAACTACTATCTGACTGATCTGCTGAATAACGACCTTCTCTCACAGCATATTCTTGAGGATGGCATTGTATTTAGGACTAGCGAGAAAGGCAGGGAATATTTAAAACACTATACCCGACTCATGGACTTGGTCAAGGAGAGAGAAAAGGAAAATCAAAAACAAGTACTTGCACAAATCGAAAGAAGCAAGGAGGAGAATTATATCTTTCAATATTAACACAGCAGGTTCAACTGTGAAAATTCTCCTTTGTTTTTTCTACAATAATTGAGATCGCGAGTTTCCTACAAATCGATTGGATTACGTTTCATTGATGACTTTTCGTTTGGGTTCAAATATTAGCGAGGAACGAAACGATAAACGGGTTTAGAAACATTAGATTTACTGGGATCGAATTCTTTTGTACAAAAAGGGTTTAGATAAGCAGATCGCTCCACTATCGAGTCTGTTTGCAAACCACAACATATCGTTGATTTTATTACCACGCTAATTTATTTTTTATTTGTTGAATCCTTTACCAATACGAATAATAGTGATTATGAACCTTAGTAAAGGTGTGCGGTGTGCATTTCCTACTAACCTCAATTGGTTCGTTAAGAATTTGTATTTCACAATGCGTATTCTCTTCATTCTTCCTCCGTAGTGGGCATACTCATTCATTGTCGACTAATTTATCCGACAGTAGGTCAAAATATAGGACAATTCAAGGGAAGCAAGCTCGAATCAATATTAAATAGTGCAAAGAATCAATGTTAGAGTAATAATGATTATACAACAATGTCATAGTTGTGTTGAGAAAGGAAAAAACGCTTATTGCAATAAATGTGTAAAGTCAGGTGATTATTATGATGTCTACAAATACGCTGAGGATAAGGAAAGCCGTTTCAGGAAAGGCAAGATGATAGGTACGATAAAGGCATACACATGGCATGATGCGATAGAACATATTAAAGATAACTTTTTCCACAATTGCAGTGAAAATCTCAATATAAATTGCGAAAAGGACTTTGCGTATCTAGAAGAAAAACCCGAATCTATTGTTAGAGATGACCCCGACAACGGAGCCGCTGAAAACCCGCACGGATATACAATTTATTTGAATAACGAAGGAAATGAATCAGGATCTTTGTCATCTCTCAAAGAAAATTTTTGGGATTTGACTGCGGCTGTTAGCAATAATAATTATGATAAGGTCAGTCTGTCTCATACCGCTCACATGGAACCACAGTAGACAACAGCAGTTGTTGTAGAAGCCAAGGGAATACCCCTACAACGAAAGCTAGATGTAAAAAGACTCTTCAAGATAGATATCTCAGGGAGTCTGTCGTACATTTTATTTATTATCAGAAGAGAGATAAACTTCTTCATATTTGGTCTCAGAAAACAACTCTACCAGTGCATAATTTATTTAATTCAACTTGATATCAATAGCAGACGAATCATCTGCCCTTGAAAAATATTAAAGCAGATCTGACCCAGCCTGAACTCAATGTACTTTGTTTCAGTTACAGGAATAATTGAAAGTGCCACCTAATATCAAAATTCCTCCTACGTGACTGCATACAAGGGGAATACAAGGATCCACAATCACCAACAAACGCTCGTGTGTGAGAGGTGTTGATAGAAGTAGAATTTGCTGTTTGATAATCAATCCAGCAGATGTTCACACAAAAAAGGTATGGCGATTTGTGAACATGAGACTGAATGCTATTCCCGTTTTTCCACCTATTAGAATTATGCGCCTAGATTTCAAGAAGTGCAAACTATCTCCATGCTTCTTTTCTGATCGTGATCGCTGCATAAAATAATAGCCAACTGAATACGAATGTTGACATGAACGTGAATAAAGGCCGGTACAACCAGTATGGATAACCGGGGTTTCGTAACCGGGAATCGATCCCGTAGAGCATTCCAGTATACATTAGTCCCGAGAGATAGAACACCACTGTTCCTATATCGGCTGACAAGAGAAGTACGATTATTTTAATAACAATGAATGGCCTCATAAGTTTGAGGCCCAAGACTAGATAATATAGAAAAGCTGCGTAAAATGGCCTCCGCCAGTATATTCCGCCAGTTGCTGGAAGGCTTCGAATGAAGCTCTTCCTCCAACGGATTTGTTGTCGTATTAGTCCCACGAGTGTATCTGGCACTCCAGCCGTAACCCTTACGCTCGGACTGTAAACTAATCTCCATGCATATTTTCGCCGATCCTTTTTCTTGGGCTCCTCTTGATCCGGGTCTGAAGAGGATCTCATTGCATTCAAGTCATCTTTTCCTGTCTGTAGTATGGGGATATTATTATAATCAATACTGTTTTTATTGCCATCTTTTTCTCCGGTATCATTCCTCCTAGCCTCCCATATGTCCTCGGGCTTGGCGCCCAGAACATACGCTGTCAGCCGTCTGTCGGTTGCAAATTTAAAATTCTCGATACCAAGGAAATGATCATGAGCCCATGCGTGTATATATTGGTCCACAGCCTCTCTTCTATAAATCGACAATGCGCCAGAACAGCACGTAAGAGACGAGAATGACGTTTCCATTCCCTTTAGCATTCTAAATTGTCCGTCGAACCATACATCTTCAATCTTGAGCAAGGTGTTTCCTTCGGCCGCACCTCTCACTCTCGCATGACCTGTCACAGCGCCGATTCTGCGATCAGTATAGAATATTTTTACGGCGTTGTCGACGGCATCGCTAGCTAGATCGCAATCACTGTCCATCATGACATAAATTTCACCTTTAGCGATCTGGGATCCGGCTTCAATAGCAACCTTTTTACCTACGCTTTTTGAGAGATGAATTATTTGAAGATTGGGTCCTGGACCAACCTCTTTTCTCATCTCATCTAAGATTGCAGTTGTCCCATCAGTACTCCCATCATTAACAATGATGACTTCCTTATTAGTATAAGACGAATCAAGACAAGATTGAACACAGTTCCTGATGTTACCTTCTTCATTTTTTACCGGAACTATAATTGAGACGAGAGGTTTTCGATCTTCGGGGATGATGACAACCTTGACCCCAGTAAAGGGATCGCGGTATTTCATCCAGGACAGAAAAAATATGTTAAACAAGACAAATGAGGTAAGAAAGCTGTAGAAACCAACTGTAAAATCTACTACAAAAAGTAATAAGTAGAGTTTAATTCCAAGGATAACGGCAATGCTAGCAAGTACCAAATACCGTACTAACCAACGCTTCTTGTCCATTTCCCTGAATTTTTCCGTCGCCACCGGTTGTTTGTTCTGAACAGCCATGAAATGAGTCCACGCCAACTATGTTACTATTGAGACCATTACTCTGGTGGTATCTCGGCGATCCTCTACGTTTTTGTTTGACATTTGCTCGATCCCTAAACTCTGATGTATATTTTTCAAGATGTATGTATAAGTATTTGCCAACTTTGTCCTATTCAATATCTCCTTAAGCGGTGTTCTTAATCATTCAGAATAAGCCATTTAAGGCAAATGACGTGTCCAGGCTCCTGACCTTCTTCTCCTTCTTCTCCTTCTTCTAGTTGTTCTCAGAGAAAAACAAAGAGATCTAAACCTAACGCTTACCGTAGGCGTGGAGTATATATTATGTGGATCAACTGTTACGCAAGTATATACCCAAAAAAGGCCGTAGGTCTGTATATGCATGAAGACCGGCTAAACGTTGAATTGTGTCGGCGACGATTCGCTAGTGTCGCTAGAAAAGAGGTTTTTTGTTTCATGTCTTGCTTTCTATTCTTTGTTTTCTTTTTAACGGCTCGCGAGAGCGATCCATTAGAAACAAGACTAGTCCCCCTCATCTCCCTCCTGCAGGGATTCTCAAGATCAAAGATACATATTATATTGAATGGGTGCGTGCTGTCTCATTCTGAACAAGTAAAAATTATGAGCGTCCAGAGAGACCCATCATGATAACCTTTGCACTGTTTTTAATCCCGCCTTCCATCGGCAGCTTCTTCACGAAGTACGGACTCGTAGGTCTTTTCTTCAATGGTATGCTCTCCTCTTTTATTCCTATACCAACCGAACTCACGACGGCAGCCTTACTCGCCGCAAGAGAAAACGAGATGAGAATATTTATCGCCTTGACCGTCGGATCAATAATTGGAGGATTTATAGCTTACTACCTAGGCTATACTGGGTACAATTTATCCCATCGGATAAGAAAGATAACAAGACTTGACGACAGGAGGAGCCAAAGGAGTTACGCGTTGTTAGCGAAATACGGATGGTTGTTGATCTTCATATCGCCTTGGATCCCCGTAGGCGGGGACGTGATTCCGATAATAGCAGGAATAAAAAAGTACGATTTAACCAAATTCACCGTTGCGATGGTTCTTGGCAAAACGGTAAAGGCTGTGGCTATAGTTTATTTTCTTAGTTTAATCATGGTTACATTTTTTCATTAGATTATCATCTAAGGGTAAGAAACGATACCTCTTACTCTATCATAATTTCTCCTGCACTACCATTTACGAAAAACAACAATTGAGACGTCCCAAATAACAATTGAGATGTAATCGTTGCCTTAGGAGAAATACGCTATGGCGGCATTGGAGATTTTAGATATGGAAGCGGTGAAGGACGCTGTTGGAGAATCGCTTCCAAGCTGAGCGTTTGCCCATTCCGATAGACGCTTAACAATATCTTGTCTCCAACTGACTTGTGTTCTTCTACGTAAGAAATCAAGTCCTCCATCCTTTTCACTTGAAGGCTGTCCACAGCAGCTATTATGTCCCCACCATGCTTGTTGCCATATTGATCGGTTGTGCTACCATGCAAGCCTGCCTTGTCTACAGACCCTCCTTTTACGATTGAATCTACTAATATACCTTGAAAGTTTGGTTTTAACCCACTAACACTTCGAGCCAAGTCCGAACTGAGGGTAGCGGCAGTAAGTCCGAGGTATGGATGGGTGTAGTTCCCCTTCTCAATTAAAATAGGAACGATGCGTTTTGCAGTATTAGAGGATATGGCTAAACCTATCCCGGAGAAGCCGCCCTTATCAGAAATAACGGCTGCGGTATTTATGCCAATAACTTGTCCTTGCATACTCAACAAAGGCCCACCAGAATTACCGGGATCAATCAAAGCGTCAGTCTGAATCACATCTGGGATAGAGAACCCTGAGGTAGTGTCAGGCAACAACCTGCCTTTCTGACTTACTATTCCTGTTGTCATTGTGTCGTCAAGTCCAAATGGATTTCCGATAGCTATCACTTGATCGCCAACTTCTAGTGCTGAGGAGTTGCCCAACTGGAGCGGAGTTACAGGTTTTGTAAGGTTCTCAGTAATTTTCAGAACTGCCAAGTCATTGTAGATATCAGTTCCGACAACATTTGCAGTGTACCTATTTCCGTCAATGAAAGTCACATCCACAATTTTAGCAGTACCTACCACATGGTTATTGGTTATAATATGGCCCTTTGTGTCATAGACAATCCCTGAGCCTAGTGCAGTGGCATTTCTCGTATGTGGATTTTGCACATTCAGCGTCGGGATCTTTCTAGTCACCTGAACGACAGAATTCTCTACGCTCTTAAAGAGAAGATTAAGCGAATGATCCTGAGTTTTTAACATCGCTAATTTCTGCTGTTGGCCTTGTGCTCTAGCTGGATATTGAAACGTCGCTAATGACGATAAAACGATTAAGGAAGCTAAAGCCACAATTGCAAATGTTAAGAACATTTTTTTTCTTTGCATCTCCCTAGTAAGGATAAGGTACATCTTATAGCAGTTACTATCCCCTCCTACTTTTGTAAATCTAATCTATCAGTGTGTATCGACAAGTATAGTTGGTTGTGTGTTCATAGTATTTGTTTTCATAATAATCGTCATCATCTAATCAATGTTGTAGACTTGAGCAATTTTTTAATCCCTAAGCGATCTAACCTTGCTGCCCTACGCAATACATCTCCTTCTAAATTTTGTTTGTATCTCTCAACCTTGGCTGCAATTGCTCGGTTCTTTAGTCCTAGTATTTGACACGCGAAAATACCGGCATTTCTTGCACCGTTGACTGCCAAGGTAGCGACTGGCACACCCGGCGGCATTTGCACTATAGACAAAAGTGAATCTAACCCGTGCAGACGTGACGACGTACCCATTATTGGAACACCAATTACTGGCAGCGGAGTGATAGCTGCCACCATCCCGGGGAGATGGGCAGCCCCTCCTGCACCAGCTATAATAACTTGAATTCCCCTCGTCTTTGCTGTCTTCGCATAGTAAATCATTTTTTTAACGGTTCTGTGGGCTGAAACAATTTTTACTTCATTTGTAACCCCGAACGAATCCAAAATCTCGGCCGCTTCCTTCATCACCCACAAATCCGAGTCGCTACCCATTATTATTCCGACTAGAATTCCCGCTAATCTAAATCACCTCTCTTTCTCGTTTCACTTTTATTGCTTTCTTAGCCATATTTATCCTTAGTAATGTCTCTTCAACCGAATCTCCCATTAAAGTAATGTGTCCAAGTTTCCTTCTTGGCTTCGATATTTTCTTTCCATAAATATGGAGTTTTAATCGAGGAATAGAAAACAATTTTCTTAAACCACTAATTGCATATGGTCCGATGTGATTCTCCGGACCGAGCACATTGAGCATAGCCGCTGCAGGGCACAATAATCGTGGCTCTGATAACGGGAGATCAAGTATAGCTCTTAAGTGTTGCTCAAACTGAGAAATGGAACATGCTTCAATGGAATAATGGCCTGAATTGTGTGGTCTCGGTGCTATCTCGTTTATCATTACTCTATCGTCATCGGTCACAAACATCTCAATTCCGAAGATGCCAGCTCCTTTGAGAGCAGCAAGTGTTTGTTCCGCTATTTTTCTCGCTTTACTTGCGACTTTGTCAGAGACACGGGCCGGTACGATAGTCAAGTTCAAGATATGATCTTTGTGTATATTCTCTACAACAGGAAACGAAGTGATTTCACCGCTTGCGTTTCTAGCGACCATTATAGATATCTCCTTTCTAAATTTGACAAACTTTTCTAACATTAATCTTTCTTCCCCAATGAAATGAGAAAACGCCTTCGAGATATCACGTTTAGATCTTATCGAATAATTACCTCTGCCGTCATACGAATTCTGACAAGCCTTCAAAATAACTGGGAATCCATAATCTTCACACCGATCAAACAACTGTTTCTCCGAATTGACTAGAGCGAAGGTGGGGACTTCTAAATTGTTTTCTTTTAAGAACGATTTTTGTTTATACTTATCTTGAATTATTCTCAGCGTATCAGGTGATGGATTAACAAAATTACGATTTTTTAATGCAAGGTCTATCAGAGCTTCAGAATTCGCAAGCTCTATTTCGTATGTTATCACGTCTGATTTGCTAGCCAAGTTTTTAATGGCTCGCTCGTCTTTAAAATCGGCGATAATTAGTTCGTCTGAGACAGTAGATGCAGGACAGCATCTAGAGGGATCCAGAATGCAGACCTTCAAAGCCATGCGTTTGGCTTCCAGAGCAATCATCTTGCCAAGTTGTCCTCCCCCTATAATTCCTATAGACAGAGGTTTTGTTATCGATAGTTCGTTTAGTCTGCCAGACTTCAAATCGCATGACGTATACTCTTGAAAGGAAATTAAAGTCTTCTTTTACCAAGCGGTCTACCACGACAAAAAATTGTCGTCCACGGTGGGTTGACCAATAACATCCCAAGCGAGTGAAAAATAACCATTATGAGCCCAGGTGAATAGAGCTGATAGAAAAAGTCAAAATAGAGCCTCAGTGGAATGATGATTGTAGTTGAAAAACCAACAAAGACAACAATTCTACAAGGAGTTCTGCGATAAGGTCGTGTCTATTGACCCAGCAATCAGATTTGCTGGAATCGTCGATACCGACGGAAAATTGTTGGGAATTTCGGAGCGTAAGGGTCTAACTCCCTTGTTAACTCCAGAACAGAGAGCACAATATGCGATTACTGCCGCCACGAGGCAGTTTACTAGACTAAGATGGGAATACCATTTGGGTAAAATCCATTACGCAAGCTCACACTACGCGAAACTTATCCGGGCGACTATTCCGATTACCGATACAGAAAGCCAGCTTTGGTACGTTCTACTCTTGACGTTCGATGTGGAAACAGATAACTTTCACGAAATAATAACAAAGGGCATAATCCCGATGGTATCGCAAAGCACAAGTCAGCTTATCAAAAAATAGTCGTAAGAGTACCGTACTTAGAATTTTCTAATCTTTCCGTATCTGTGTCCCTTGGTTATTGTTTTGCAGACATTCCGCCATCAACAGTTAAAACGGTACCGGTTATCCATTTCGCATCGTCTGAACATAGATATGAGACCGCACCGGAAATATCTTCTGGATCGCCAATCCTTCGTAACGGAAATGACGACTCGAGCGTTTTTTTGGCTTCCTTGTCCTGTAAGTACGGTTCTATCATAGGGCTGCGAATAGTAGACGGGGCAACGCAGTTACATCGTATTCCATATTCTCCGTATTCCACTGCAATAGTTCGTGTAAACATTATTACACCTGCCTTGGTTACTCCATAGACGGAGAACGGTACATTCAATATCGATCTTATACCCTGCAACGAAGATATGTTGACAATGCTCCCACGTCTCTTCTCCATCATAATAGGAAGAACGGCTTTTGTAGTTCTGAATGTACCGATAAGATTAGTGTTAATTAATGACGTCCATTGCTCATCAGTCATTTTGTGAAATGGGGTCGGGTCATTAAGGATTCCAGCGTTGTTTACCAGTATATCAACCGTATCAAACGCTGAAACAGTTTCCTCTATGACATTGATAACATCAGCTTCCTTCGTTATATCAGCCTTGACTGCTAAAAGGTTCCTCTTTCCATTGAGATCAGATATAACCTTCGTTAGCCTCGAGCGATCTCTGCCAATCAACACGACCTTAGCACCCTCTAAGAAGAGTCTATTAGTCGTGGCCTTTCCAACGCCAGTCCCTGCCCCGCTTACTATCGCTACTTTGCCTTTCAGACTCATTGATTGTTACAGCCGGTGGGCTCTTTTTAAGTACTTTTCGGAAGAAACTGAAGTTAGTGAAGATCTTGAAAGGAAGCTATCAAGTCTGTTTGTGTCTGTGTCCTACTCTGTGTAATCGTGCAGATCACTTGTGCAACAATGCGTAAAAATACTTTAAGCTCCGCAACATACAGATAACAAATTGGATAATAAAAAGTTGGTTTTGGATACTAGCGTAATAATTGACGGCGAAGTTACCAAAATGATAGAGACAGGAGATATCTCAGGCGCTAGTCAGATTATTATCCCTTTGGCAGTCCTAGACGAATTACAATCCCAGGCTTCCAGTAACAAAGAACATGGTTTCGTGGGATTGAGTGAGATCAAAAAAATACGAGAGCAATGTTCGAAAAAGAAAATAGATCTTTTGTTCGTCGGTGCCAGGCCTACTCTTGATGACATTCGTCTAGCAAAACACGGACGAATCGATGCTTTAATTAAAGATGTTGCGATGCGGGAGGGCGCAACACTGGTTACTGCTGACTATGTCCAGGCGCTAGTAGCAGAAGCTCAGGGTGTCCAATCCATGCATGTATCGACTCCCGCAAAAACTAGCAATCTAGAGTTTGAAAAATTTTTTGATGAGAATACAATGAGCGTCCACTTGAAGGAAGGTGTACTTCCTATGGGAAAAAAAGGCAAGCCCGGGAATTCCCAACTGGTAAAGTTAGACGAAGAAAGGTGTTCTCATAGTCAACTCACACACATCGTTGAGGAGATATCTGAGGCATCGAGAGTCGAAGGAGTGGGCTCGGTCGAAATCAGCCGGAGTGGTGCAACTGTAATTCAATACGGCATGTTTCGAATAGCAATAACGAGGCCACCTTTTTCTGACGGGCTGGAAATAACAATTGTCAAACCCATCGTCAAACTCGCTCTGGCTGATTATAATGCTAATGAAAAGTTGATGGGTCGATTATCTGGAAAAGCAGAAGGCATTATCATTTCTGGTCCTCCTGGTTCCGGAAAGAGCACTCTTGCTAGCAGCCTCGCCGAGTTCTATTTAGAAAAAGGGAAGATAGTAAAAACTTTCGAATCACCGAGAGACTTGCAGGTTCCAGTAGAAGTTACCCAGTATGGTCCTTTGGAAGGAAGTTTTGACAAAGCAGTTGATATCTTGTTGCTTGTGCGTCCGGATTATACAATTTTTGACGAAGTAAGGCGTGCGCCTGATTTTGAAGTATTTTCCGATATGAGGCTTGCTGGGGTTGGGATGGTAGGTGTTGTCCATGCAAGCAGTCCACTGGATGCTATTCAAAGATTCATCGGTAAGGTAGAGTTAGGAATGATTCCACACATTATAGATACAATTATCTTCGTCAAGAGCGGAAGTATCCAAAAAGTCTATGACGTTTCCCTTACCGTAAAGGTACCTACAGGTATGCAAGAGGCTGACCTAGCAAGACCCCTAGTTGAAGTGCGAGATTTCAACACCGGAGAAATTCAATATGAAATCTACACATTTGGAGAAGAAAATGTCGTGGTCCCCATAGCGGAATTAAATAAAAAAATCAAACCCGATGCGACTATACGGAAGCTTGCCGAATCCAAAATTCGAGATGTTATAAGAAGATTTGATTCCGATGCTGAAATAAATATTCTGTCTGAAAACAGAGTACAAATCAAAGTTACCAAAGAGGTAGTTCCACTGATTATTGGAAGAGGCGGATCTACCGTATCTGAGCTCGAAAAAATGTTAGGAATAAAAATCGATGTCGAGGTGAAAACTCCAGCACTTGGGAATGAAATTAATTTTAACGTTAGCGAAGCCGGTTCCTCGGTAACAATCCTAATTAATCAAGAAGAAATTGGAAAAAATGTTAATATCTACATAGATGATGAATTCGTATTTACCAGCCAAGTTGGAAAGAAATCTAGGATAAAAATTGACAAACGGTCCGAGAACGGCAGAAAGATAATAAATGCTATTTTAGCTGGCCGTAAGATCATGATTTTTGATAGCAGAGGGTGATAATAGAATGATTAGTATATTTATGGCCGTGAGACCCCATATCGTGGGCTCATTTTGTTATAGTTTCAAACGAGTGGACAATCTGTTCAATCGTTGAGAGGTAATTAGCGTATTGTGCTCTAGACTCAGTATAGGAGAACGTGTATAGCCAATTATTCTTTATCATCAAAATATCCATTGTTTGGAACTGGAGCTGCAATGAAGGATCGGAACTCTTAAAAGTATAAATTAATTGATGTGCAGGGATACCTCCAACTTCGGTGCTGTTTGATTGCAAAAGATTGAAATCCATCATTGATTGTCTGGCTTTATCGAGAGTTGTTTTTGATAATCCGTCTAGTGTAAGTTTGCTTGGGGTCTTTGACACACCTACCAAAAATGAAGGTGGAAATATTTCAAGTTGACTTTGCAAAGGTGAGAAGAATTCGATCCTAGAATTGTTCGCAGAGTAGTGTACTATTTTCTTCCAAATTTCCGGGTATTGAAATTTTATCCCTAAGACTGCATCTTGATAGCTCACGAAGCAGCTAGTATTTTGAAAACGGCCTATCGGCATATTCGCCTTGACCGCAGATAATATGTTTGCTGGAGAGTTAACAATTGACAGAGTGATAGTGGTGAGAAAAATTACTAGTGGGGATACTATTTGCATGGCCTGTCTTCCCCCCAGATGGATTTTAATGTATAGTCTTGATTCTAACTTGAATGGCTGAAGTATAGGAATTAAGGATTGAGATGATTACGAAAGTATGAAGCCGTCAACGTCTCTTATTGTCTCTATGTTTCATTTTTCTTCTGGTTTATGCGCTTGCTCTGTTTCTTCTACTGTGAATCTTCAGAAGTCATAGTGACAAGAGCATGACCTCCCTTGATATGAGATTGGTAATGAAGTCTAGTGAGCTCGGCAATCTTCGTGTCCGTAAAATATTTGAGATTATATCTTGCCAGAACTACTCTGCAATCCCGACAATACACTACCTTGAAGGTCACGAGTTAAAGCTAAAACTCTTATTCTTAAGCCTTTAAATTTTCTCAAGCGTCTTTGATTGCTATAATTCCTCAGAAGTTGTTGTCAAGGATTTGGGTTGCATTTTATTATTCGCGAACCGCACTTTTGATACTTTATAATAAGTTATTTCTCCCCTTCTCTCTATAACGGCTACAACCGCATTCTTGCCCATTTTTATTATTTGGTCTAGTGCTTCTGAAAAATCCGTAGCTTCGACCTGAATACCCTCATTTATTCCAAAGACAACGTACTTTGCTGGCTTTTTTTCAAACTCTCCCCTTTCATATACCCTGAAGTCTACTCCAAACCCAAACCCTTCTTTTGCAACGTAACCTCTGCTTCGAAGATCACGATAAATTAGAAATTTTGTTAATATCTCCCTATCATGCCGTAGTGTAATGTTAAAGAATGACTCGAAATCAATGCGCTTAACCTTCTTTGTGTTCAATACTAGACGATTTGTGTGGATCAGATACAATGCTTCGTACGTCTGCAGAATATATTCTGAATCTTGCTTCTCTCCGAATCCTTTATTTCTCAATTGATCTTGGAATTTGATATCTTTCACGAGAATCTTGAAGTTTTTTTCCACTAAGACAGCTTCAACAACATAAGGGAACTCGATGTCAAGTGCACTATCATGCGAAGACATAACGAATAAATCAGAGCAAGGTACCAAATTTAAGTATTAAAATCTGTGAGCATTATTATGAAGGGAGTTAATTATCGAGTTCCTAGAGGCATGCCATATGTAAGGCGAGAATATATTGCAGGTAAGCCGCAACTTAAGATTGCCAGGTTTTCATCAGGTCGACCCAGAAGCGATTATGATTACAAACTTGAATTGATTGTCACCGAGAATATTCAGATAAGGCACAATTCATTAGAAGCCGCTAGGCTTGCCGCCAACAAAACCATGGCTACAGCAGGGGATACGAGTTTTTTTTCGGTGCTTAGAGTTTATCCACATGCTATTCTTCGCGAAAATAAGATGATCGCAACTGCAGGAGCTGATAGATTGCAGGAAGGGATGAGAAGAGCTTTCGGGAAATCAACAGGACTGGCCGCAAGGGTTCATCCGGGACAGGTAATATATGAAGCACATGTTACTGCACAAAACTTAAACCTTGCCAAACAGGGGTTCAAAGTAGCGTCCAGTAAAATCGGGTGTCCTGCTGTTACTAAAATCACCATGTTGAATAAACAATTGGTAAAAGAAGATGACTAAACATCGGCCACATTTCAGACAGCAGCTTTCGAGCTAGGATCTTCGCCGAGATCTTTGTGGAGTGATGGGAAGGAATAAAAGCTTGTAGGTTTATGATACATCCAGAAAAAGTTTACAATGTTCAACAAGATTGGTGCGGTCATACTTTTGGTGGGGGATATAAAAGAATCTATTGAGTTCTACCGAGACGTTCTTGGAATGCAACTGAAACGAGAATCAGAAGATTGGGTCGAATTTTCCAAAGGCAGTAGTACCGTGCTTGCTCTTCACCCCGCACGGAAAAGTCGCAGCAAGAAAACGCAGAAACGTGCTGGCATGTTAGTAGGATTTAATGTAAGTGATCTACAAGACGTCTGTGGCGAATTGGAAAATAAAAAGGTAAAATTTTATAAGAAACAAACCGAAGAAACCTTCGGAAAGCATGCTATTATAGAGGACCCTGACGGTCATCTAATATCGCTTGTCGAATTAAGCTCAAAAGATGAGTTCAGTCAAATACCCTACTATCACGGCTTTGCTCCAGCATAACGGTAAACACAACTCCATTATTTTTAGTTATTAATTATTCGTTAGTAGTTGGTTGCGTTCCTAGAAGGATTTTCCTTCGAATTATCAAGCCATAGGAATACATATTTATGCTGACTGGCGCTATTATCGCTTCGTTTTGGTGCGGCCAGGTAGATTTTTGAGGCGCCTACCGATGTGAAGACAGCATATTCAGGTGAGGAGCATGTGCCCGCTTGGTGTCAATGCACAATGTTGACCGTCAGTCGAGACTTCTTTGTTCGGACAGAGCCTCCGTCTAGGCGTGCCGCGTGCAGATTTTCGATGGCATAACATTGAAAATGACGTGCCTGCGATTGATGAAATGTGCAGGAAATGGTAATACAGAGAAAGCCTGCCTGGATCATACAGATAAATCTTATCCTGCTCTCGTGCATAAGTATATCTGGCTCACGGCATGCAGTACAGTCTGTCAGCCCAAAAAAAAGAATTCCGAATTCCACCGAAATG
>QHBN01000151.1 GCA_003176995.1 Candidatus Nitrosopolaris wilkensis | reverse complement strand
TCTCATGGTTACGTTGACATAGCTAACTCTATTAGGTCAATTTCTCTTGGTCAGACCTCTACTGCAAACAGACCCATTTCATGACGCGCTAACGAATTAGGTGCATCTGGTTTTCTCGTATCCTCTGCTCTTGTATAAGGACCACTTTCTGGAATCTTATCTAATATCACTATACCACATCGAGCAAGTGATCTCAGCAGACCGAGGATCTGTTATGATACTCTGGCCTTTGTTGCATATAGAGCATAAGCATCTTAACAATGTCAAGATCCAACTCTTTTCATCTTTGAGCCACATTTAGGACATGCAGCTCGATTGTGCTTTGTTCCACAATTCACGCAATAATAGTTCAATGAACTATTACTACTACTTTGATTTCCTATACCACCAAACTTTGAGGATCCAGATAAACCAATACTTCCAAATTGGCGTCTTCTTACATAATAGCTCACAAACAGAATTGTTATATCATCCTTCTCTCTTGGCTATTATACCTTTTTCACTTTTGCTATCGCTCGTTGCTTTATCAGCTGGTCTAATGAAGTAGCGATAATAATAGGCTGCAGCCATTCTCAATTCGTAGAAGTCAGTTGCTAGTGCAATATCTCCGCCATCCGCATTTCCTGAGATTAATAGGCCTTCCAAAATACTGTCTGCTAATCTTCAGTTAGTGACCGTATAACTTTTTCCTGAAGTCCTAGAGATCACGATTACAAGAGATGATCTTATAATAATGATTCGATCGGGTCATTATATAGTCTGCCACTTTTAATTCATGAATTTGAGTTTCAAGTATCGTCTTTAGCGATAGTTGCATCAAGAGAATCAGCGATGGAAGCAGACCACGAACACCATTGCCCGCTTAGGTTGTGATACCCGAAGTCGCGTAAAAGCACGACTTGGCATCGTCGGGTCACCATACATTAAAGCCATCGGAAACTTTTGGGATACCAACAAGTGAGCCAGAGTCTTTCTCTCTGATAATATATGTCGTACTTTGCGGTACCCACTCGTCTAAAGAAACAAAGTAGATTCTCCCTCCAATCATAACTTGGATGTACTTGTAATTTGAGATAAGATGACGCTCACCGAAGCTGAGTAAACTTTGAACAGGAATTAAACTCAGGACGCTATTACTATTAGCACCCATGTATATTGGATCATCATTAGTACTCCATACAGGGTAGCTCCTTTAGCTCGAAAGAAAGATGGTCTTAGGGATACTCCAACACACAGGGACGCTGAAAATAGGCCCATCAAGAAATAAAACGCAGCCACTGCAGCCAAGGGCGGTAGTTGCATGTGTGCGTAGTAGTAGTATGTGACAATGACGATGACATACTTTGAATTATTTCATATCGACTGGCATAGACATAATACATACCGACGAACAAGCATGTAGCTCCTGCAAGCGACAAAAAAGCTGTTATTGTATTTCGCCAGAAGATGCTGAATACGAATAACAGCAGCAACGGTATCAAAATAGGATATATTGCCAGCCTGATGTGAGGATTAATTCCTGTTAGGAAAGTAAACGAAAGCTGCAGAATGATGATGGAAGCGAGAACAAGAAAAGTAATTATCAACCAAAACGTATTTCTTTTAAGAAACCATCTTTGAACATCATCAATAAACACGCCTCTGTCTTCGTTGATTTTTGGCTTATTCTGTTTTTTCACAAACCGATATAGAGTATATACACATAGTCTTAATTATGTTGTTCTACGATCTAACCCCAAGCTGTCTGACCATATCGTCAAACAAGCGATTATGAATAACCCAGCTGAAGAGCAACAAATATTTTTGAAACAAAACGGAAAATGTACAAAATCATTTAATCTGTCATCAGATCGCTTAGCGCAGCATATTGCTAACCACGTGAAGGGCTTTATAACAATTCGTTTACAATCTTAAGAGTAATGGATTATCGAATCTACATGAAGAGAATTGAATTTGCACTTGAAAAAATTAAAGCTGGAGACAAAATCCAAGAGATCCCATGGCAGGAGGTTGTAGTAAGAGAGTTAAATGAAATATCGAAAGATTGTGCAAAGGATTTACAGACAGAAACTGGCCAAATTAGCAATAACGGTGACGAATGGCCACCTACAAGAATTCTATCTTTGATGCTCGCTTTATCTGCATGGGTAGGCTGGGTAATGCACGAGAAACATGGATCAAGCGCGGAACACCCATTCTCGTCAAGGGTTTGTCTCCAAATGATACAGGAAGCCTTTGGTTATGGAGTGCATTTATCAGTCCATAAGCAAATACCATAATCGCTTTAACGATTAGTATTATTTACTGAGGAGCGGAATACCCATATACCGAAGACACTTATAGACCAACCACTTTATTAGCTAAGTAAATAGCTAGCCCTACCCTTCGGTCTAATGAATCTATTTAGATTATAATCGCAAATTTTATATTATTAGAACCCTAAAGATATATCGTCTTTGAAAGGACTTCCAAGAATAAAGCGAAAATCTCTAGGGTTCTAGAGTCTCTTATGCCCACCTTGGATTAAAAAGTTTACAATCTGAAAAATCATCGTAGGGTCTAGAATCTAGATCCTCACATCCTCACTCGAATACTAGTTGGAATCAAAAATTCTTACCTTTTAGAATGCACTCAATATTATAGCGGTTTGCCAGAGAATGAGACTATACTAAACGCATAACTAACAGCATTACTGCTGATATCATTGTATTGTGTTCTCTCGAAATAAACCACCACGATACTTCAGTCCTTTAACACATACAATGCAGTACCTTTCGACAAGTGACGCCCCTTCTACTTTAAAGACAGCTGCATGGGTGGCTAAATTGCCACAAAGTGCACATCTCTTGCGCCTATCCCTCTGGCGTTTGCCTACTTCAGGAATTGGGAACTCTTCGACAGATATCAAAGTCTTTTCCATACACGATCTTGACCTATCTATCACTGCTAGAACTCTGCGGTCAGCTTTTTGGAAATCGAGGGAGAAGAAGCTGATGCAGACATTGGTTCTTACAAGTGATATATACGGCAACTTTATAGTTAAGTCTTTATCTTTCTCGCAGGCCAAACAAATCAGTACTCAAACCTGAAATTAGGGATCAAATTAAAGTAAATATACCGATTACGACTGTCTCCTATTTTTTTCTTCTCTTTTTATTGAGGATCAGCGATTTGCTTGCGTAGGTGCTTCAGCAATTACATTTTAGTTATCAAAAAATAGTATGGTTGTTGCAAAAATTAGAACAGGAAGCTTAGTCATTTTATTAATCCCCATACGATTCCAGTTTGTGGCTTTTTTCCTTGACTGGCAGCTTTTCTAATGCGTATAAGTATGGATGGTTAAGGATAGCATCTATGGTGTTAGATAAGTCACTTCGTATCCGTTCGATAAAACTAGATTTGCTCTGATTTCTAGTGATGGAGATAATGAGTTATCCAATAACTTCTTTTAACCATATCTGACACCACATCCAAATCCGTACGTATATTCTAAGAGCTCCTTTTGCTCAACTGTTAACGGTATAGCCATTGTTTCAAATACTTATATTGAAAATAATATGACAAGAACATGATATTTGAGATACTCTGAAGCAACACTCCATTGATAAATGGCAGAAATCCTATCACATAGATTTGTGATGGAACTCTCTAGTGAAATACTACCCCTAAATAAGTTCGTGTTCTATCTACGACAAGATCATTATTTCCTTGGAGAGTTCTCCAAATTTCTCCATTCTGCAAAACAAAAGACCAACGATAACAAATTGAAGGAATGGTTGGATAGATTGTACTTGAACACATTTAATTTTGAGAGGGAAACGCAAAGACAATTACTTGATGTATTAGGCGTGTCGTTAAATTATCCTTCTAATACTGCTAATCATGAATTCTTCCCATGTAGAACTACTTTAAACTATACATCTTATCTAATGAATACATCATCAAACGGTACTTTTAGCGACATTGTGTCAGTCATGGCACCTTGTCCTTGGACATATCTCGAAATAGCTCAGAAATTGGCTAAAATTCATATAGGAAATGAAGCCTACAGCAAATGGGTCCAATTCTATTCCTCAACCGAATCAAATAGGCAGGTGGCCGAAATAAAAGAGATCCTAAATAAGCTTGGCGAGAAAGAAGATGAAAAGTCTAAGGCTAAAATGAAAAACCATTTTGCCAATGCCTGTAAATATGAATATCTTTTCTGGGAGATGGCTTATAATTTGAGTGATTAGTGTTGATTTGCTTTATTTTTTCCTATCTTTTCTAGCCGTAGGTGAAACCCTTAGGGCCATTCCACAGCACGGACAAAAGGCGCCATCATGAAGTAAGTAAACTTCACATCGTCTACAGTATTTCTTACCACCTTCATAATGGCTCTTGCCGACGATTATTTTAGAATATAGAAAAGTGACTAATAATCTATTATTCTATGTAATATTAGATTGTGTTAACGATTTTGATCTAATTCTAATTATCGACTCCAAACTAGTATAAATCAAGGTTCCTTGCAAAAGGTATCCACCAATTATCAAAATTAAGGCATTGGCTGGCTTTGAAAGAGTTGTCATCAAATGAATATGGGCTGGAGAAGTGCTATTACCTACAACAACTGTCAATGCCAGTGCAATAAACCGTGTATCCCTGTCTAATGGAACTGTACAGGATGCTCAAGTTATTGCAGAGATACAATAAAAGAATTAAATAATAATTATTTATGGGAACCATTCAACAAAATTCCACCTAATCCTGATAAAATCACAATATCAATGGATCTAATTAAGACGTTTAGAGTTGCAGGTGCATCACTACTGGCGTTTTCTGGGGTTTAATGAGCATAACTCTAGCTTCATTTTGGGACAAGCTTAAACCAGATGAAACTAGCAAGATAGCATCAGTCTAGTACTAGAATGTTGCACGTATGCATAAGACTTCTATTGCTAGTGCTGCCGTGTACAAATTTTTGACGTTGACGGACTGTGCAGAGAGTAAGAGTAGTAGTCTTACTGTGTAGGAATCGCCTATCTTTGGAACATTATGCACATACAATCAAGGTTAAGGATTGCATCAATATTGTCAGAACAGAGATACAGAAGGTACTACAGAGCGTTCAACGAAGCGATTCAGAATGTTCTGTATCTCGAACGAATCAATCCTCTTTTGTATGGTTGGTAAATAAATCAAGAATTTTGCTGGATCTGCAAGATATGAAAGGACATATACTTTCTAACCATTTGTCATTGTTATCCAGAGAGAGGATTTGAAGAAGTATGGCAGCCTGAAGCAGCTAATTGAAGGATTAAATCAAGAAGCAAGAGGATTGGAAAGTCAAAACAAGCCATTGGAAGTAGAAAGACTCTAAATTTATCAACAGGATTAGCTTTGACTCTAGCCAGCAATTCAAGTGTAAGCTAAAAATGGCAATAGCCGTGACAAGAATGAATCACCCCAGTATACACATGAGAACCAATTTCATAATATCTTTTTATATTTACTTGGTACCTGAGAGCATATGAATAGACAAAGATTCGCTCTAGTATCGATTATAGCAGTAGCAGGCATATTGGTAACACCAAACGCAGCCATAAACTTTGCAAATGCTAGTAGTTGTAGTAGTTCCTCTCAAAGCGGCTCCGCCCATTCCTCTCGTAATTTTCCACCTGCAAACACCGGTAGCTGTGCCACTTCAACAGCAGCAAGTGCCGGAAAGTTTAGCAACAGTGGCCTAGTCCAAAATAACGGACCTACACCAGGTGGAGGCAAAAATGGTGCTTGTGAAACTAGGTCGGCAAGCAGTTCAGGTGTAAATTTGGACTTTGACTTAGGCCAAGGGAGCAGCGTTTCGTGCAGCTCACATTCTCCTTAATTTTTCATACCCCTCCGCTATGACCCAACAATTCGTACTACTTACGTGTAAATAGAATATTCACTCAGCCGCAGCCGTGTAGGCGGGTGTGTGGCACGATTTAGGCCATACACCATTGGGTAGCGTTGACACGGGAGTTTTTACGGAATGAAAATCTCCATAATTTCTTATATCACTCTTCAGTTTCTAAAATATTCCTTCGACGATAGGGCGAGCAATTAAGGAGTAAGAATTAGCTTTGGACGCGATTTTCTCGTCTCCTTTCATATCAGTATATATAGAAAAGAAATAAAAGTTATCGAAACCATTCAAGTAATTTTCTACACGTCGTAATTGTTTAAATCTAAAAGAGTGTAGACGGCTTAAATGAAAAGAGGGATTGGAGATAGGAGAATTATGAACCACACAGGAACAAACTATCCCTAATCCACTCCTCTTTAAGCCAATTCTACACTTAAATTATTATTATGTAATGGTAGAATAAATACGATTGCTAACTTTATACATTATTCTTAATCGGTAAAAGATATCTGTGTTGCTAAGATTCCTATTCTAGGTAGTACTTGAATCAATATTTTCACCATAATCTTTCTAATGAATTTATCATAGTTCGAATATATCGACAGATTCTCATATATTTTTAGCACTTCATGTGAAGCACTTCTGATATACTTTAGCTTGGGATAGCCTCTGAGAAATGAGCCACAAAATCGTACATACAATAAAAAACGACAAACCAGGCACTGCACTAGTTGCAATAACAGCACTTGCTGCTGTATTACTCGCAAGTGCAGCAGCTATAGGAACCGATAATGCAAGCAAAACAAAAGGATTCAAGAACGATAGCATTAACATGCCTACAAAACAAAAACAAGAGTGCCATACTGCTGGTGCAACCTCTCCAGTCACTGGCTCATGCACTGCAGTACCTCCCGCTATTCCGCGTGGAACCGTCCCCACAAACGTCGTTAATAATACTGGTGGCGTCATGGCGTCATGAACTCTTCCTAAGTTCTTTAAAGCAATGATTTTTGCCAAATTTAAGCCGCCTTAAAATCCAATTTTGCTAATTCATATAATACATCGTAAATCTCGGAAATGCGAAGTGTTGCTCTGTGTAGGTAAATGTTTCTTCCAAACAATATCAGTTACTAAACTACGGATGTCAAACTCATATCTGACCTTGGGCATGCATTCTATCCTTCATGTGAACGCTGACTGCCCTAGGACCAATACAACAAAATATTTGGCGGACCTTTACTCAAGGCTTCAAACTTATTCTGGGTTTACAAGTCCTGCTACCAGTTCTACTATGCCGACTTCTTTCTCAGCCCGTTGGGTCCATTATACAAGACTAGGCTAATTATAATCATGTCACCAACTTTTGCATGCCAACTACTGAATCAAACACTTCTCATAAAACGCTAACATGACAATAAGACAATACTCAAACCCCCTGATGTTTTGGGTCAATTTCAAATGTTCGTCTAGTAACAAAATTAAAAGAAACCGTATTTCTTATACTACTTGTGCGCGTTTCAATTTTCTTGTATTTAATAGAGCCAAGTTAAATGAGTTCCAAACTTCTACACAGCAGTTTCCTATGTCTGTCGGTAGGTGGAATTTATCTGGTTTCGGATGTATTGTAGTAATATCCCCGTCTCTATTGCAGAAAGGACAAGATTCAACGTCTTTAATTATATCTCTGTCATAGACTCAGCCTCAAACCTCATCTCATCATTTCCTTCTTTGCTAGTATGGAACACAACAGGTATAGGAGTACTGACAACAATGTATTGTTCTTCTAACCCTCGACATGGTATCTATTACACACATTTTCATGCTTAGTTTTTTCCATGTAATTAGTGTGAGATAATATACTTGTTGTCGTTTATTTGGTTTCCATTCTAGCCCATGAATCACGTTTATTTTCGGCTTCTGCCAATAAGAGAAGGTCAAAGGCACAAAGTAAACGACGAACAACTATTTGCCTCAATTACATCAGATAACTTAATTGCTTTTAAAATCTAAACAAGATCCTAGAGTCAGAACTTCCTTTGGCTGCTGCTTCTGGAGTTTCAGTTCTAATATCGCTGTTGACATTCTGTATTTCCTCTATCAAATTAAATCGTTCTTTACTTAAGTTCAGTTTTCCGCTTTCAAATTTCGTAATATCTAGTATATTATCTGAAAGCCGTTGTAGTCTTTTTGCGTTCCTGATAGTAACATCAAGTAATTCACGCTGACTAGTATCTTTAATCTTAGATCTAAGGAGCTCTGATAGGCTTAGTATTGGTTGTATGGGTGTTCGTAATTCATGGGCTGCTACGTTTATGAATTCTTGTTGCATTTTATCATGCACTTTTAGTTGTTCATTAGCTAGATCTAGTCTGGTACTTGATTCCTTAATTTGCTGATATAGTTCAGTCTGCATTCAGAGATTTTCAAATATAGAGACGTAAGATAAAACACCTGACGTACTATTAGAATAAGTTGATAACCCTATTGCCTCATCGAAAGCAGTCTTCGAGTCATCCCTTAACTCCATTACTAATGAGGCCTTTCTATCAACTAACAGAATCGTGGCTTTAGTACTTGAAGTACGTTCAATATATCTGGCATCGATATGATCTAATTCTTCTATCGTTTGTGCAGTTGATTCGTGCGCAGGCATGAGGATTCTAACTGTTACATTACGCTTTTTTGCTGCTTCTTGACATAGTGGTATTACTCCCAATTTCTGTTGACGAACAAAGGCACCTGGAGTTGGAAATACCAGGAGTATTTCTTTTGTAGCTAACCTTACTAGATTTAAGTATAGCTCTTTTGCCCTAGATGAACTTTGGATAACTTCGATATCTGCCAAGTCAGCACCAGCCTCAATATCCTTTATCCTCTCTACAGCGTGAATTCCATTTTTCCATAACTCTTCAAATATGGAATTGAAATGGTTAACATATGCTGGTTCATTGCTGAGTAATAGACTTTGGACCATCGTACCACCATCCATCTTTTCTATTGTGGCTGCAATTTCTTTATCTGAAACACCAAAGCTCATTGGTGGTAGATTTTTGACATGTCTTATCTGAATACCGGCATCTAGAAGTATTTTAGCTAGTCTTGAATTATCCTTGTCAATGTTACTTATGTATCTGACGCCCTTGTGCTGTCCGTTCTTTTGCTTCTGCAATAATTTCTTCTTTATCTCAAAAAAATGCTTGTAACTATATTGCATTCCTCCGGGTGTCATACAACTATCTAATTCATTTGAGCTGGCCGTTAACCGACTAATTTCTCTGATTATCTATTGACTATCCTCAATTATTCTGGTTGTATAATGAACAGATCCTTTTTCAATCTCTCTAATTCTTAGTTCAGCGGGTATTGCCTTATTCCAAAAAGTATCAAAAACATATTGCTGCTGTTCGACTATTTCCTTGACATTGCTGAAGATAACTGTAGTTGATGGTTTTGTCGTTTCATGTGAAGTTGCTGGGGCAGCATATTCATATTCACTTATCATAAAATTACCTTTTATTCCATCCAAATGGCGAAGTTCATGAACTATTTTCATTATCTCTTTACAGTAAGAGATATTTTCAGTTGTGATCTCAGTAATGTATCTCAGTTTAACGTCTCTATTTTTAGCATCAAGAAATGATTTTCTTATTGATTCGATCCCGAGGGCTAACGAAGGACGTGTATGGTCCATGCACGTATCAACCCTGTTTTTTGCTCTAGAAAACAATTGTAGTTCCTTGTCTATCACACTTGAAGTTCCATACAATACTTCTGTCCTTTCTGTGCCTGAAATTGAAGCCATTAGACGCTCAACATTACTACTACTATGGAAAATATAAGGTAGTATGATAGGACTCCTTCTAACTGCCTGCAGACTGGGAAAAGTACGAGGACAATCAATATACTCTAAGTAAAATATGTGATGAAGTAGAGACTCAGACTGATTGGTATGTTCAATCCGTATTAGAAACAAAACATGACGATGCAACTCACAGAACTTAGGCTTATAATCTCATTGCTTCTACATATACAATGAAAAAATAGAGCACGCTCTTTTTTTCTTAGTAACTGCCTATTTATCCGTATGTTCCTCTTTATTGTGCTTATCCAGTTCTTCCTTCGATTCAAAAGATGTGTCGCATTCTTCGCAGTCAT
>QHBN01000150.1 GCA_003176995.1 Candidatus Nitrosopolaris wilkensis | reverse complement strand
AATCCATGGACTACTCCAATTCTGTCCATGTGTAATTGATATATAATTTAATGTGAATATATCTATGACGGTATTCAACAACGGCTCAAGGGACATTGGTTCCTTGGGCCGGATGTATCCCAACATTTCTGTTCCTATCAATGAGCCCCAATTTGCAGAAGATGATTTCAAAAATTTCCCGAATGGGTGGCTTGTTACGTCGAAGGGCACATAAAATATAAATTCTTCCAATTTTGAATTAGCGTTACCTTGGCTCTAAACGTACTTATAGTAAAGAATGCTGTAGCCATTGTAGTAATAGGATCATTAGTGTTATTTGCGATTATCATGGGCTTGATATCTCTAAGATTCCCCCCTCCTACACCCATAGCGTACATCCCGATATTACAATCAGCTGGTCTGATCTTGGCCGTCTCTGGTGCACTTGTACTTGCTTTAGAAATAAGGATGTCCCATCCAAGATCGAAGAAATCAGAAATTTCACGATAGTCTTGAAAACAACGCCCAAGATTGACGACAGGCTCGGTGGCCGATTTATTTCCGTGAGTATTATTTTCCTGGTTGGGTGACACAATTTATGTGGGAACACTTTGAAATACTCTGGATTGGAGAATATCAAGAACCGGTCACTCTCTATCCTGTATTCAGCAAGAATGAAATTTCGGATCCCACTCCCTCGGGGAGAGTAGTATCTAAATCGGGCGTTCTGGAAAAATTATAAGTCTATTCATTCACAGTGTAACGCGATGAAGAAAGACTCTCATTTCAAGAATTGAAGCCTCTCAAGATGGCGCGCCTTACGTTTACATCGCATTAAATGACCCAAATGATTTCAAGCCGGGCGCCGAAAAGCAGCAAAATCCTTTTGGTCCAAACATGATGGCCTTTACATCTCCGGGAGATCTGATGAAAAATTTACCAAAAGCAATGGCAAATATTTCTAGGGCCATGGGTGGAGGCGGCACGCCAACGGATTCCACTACATTCAAAATCAGTATGAGGGAGTACGATGACATGGCCATAAAAGTGGGCGATAAAATTACAATAGAAATTAAGAAATCAGATAGCAGCAGCGGGAGATAGACACTCCGTCCTTTCTAATTTTTTAAGATCACATCGGCTTTGTGGGTTGCCGGGGATCTGTCTCTTCTCTACGTAGACATGAGCAAAACAGCTATAAATCGGCAGCAAGAAGGGTTGGTCATTTCTAACATTGATTGCGCGATAAAAAGAATTAGCGAATCATCTACAAGGTAAAATCGCATAATGGCAATAGAGACTATGATATTTGCTCGACTGATTTAGACTGGGTTTGTTCATGTCCTGATCACAAATTTCGCGGCATAAAATGTAAACATATTTTTGGAGTAAGATATCATTTGCTTTAAGAAAGCAAGTTGAAGTCGCGCGCATTGAGCCTATCGATACACAATGTGCATCTATTGCAAATCTTCGTGGATTGTTAGAGATGGTCTAGGACATAACAAATACGGCGCGATTCAAAAATTCAATTGCTGAGAATGCAACCGATACTCTACAATCAATTTAGGATTTGAGAAAATGCACGCTACGCCCCAAATGATTACATCTGCACTGCAATTCTATTTCACGGGAGAATCATTCAGAAATCTCCAAAAATTCTTGAAATTGCAAGGGGTGATGAGCCATGTGGCTATTTGAATTGATCGGTCAAATGCCTTCAAGACAAACAATGGTACATCTAGTACGGCGTCCCTAACATATGACCGGAGCATTTGACGGACGATTTGACGACATCGGGTAAGAGCTATTAATCACTTTCAATCAATCATCAGTAGATGCCAGCAGCGATAGATAGGCAAATCAAAAAACAAGTCATAAATCAATGGCTTTCTGGAGATTCCAGAGATACAATTGCAGTCGATAATAATATCGGCGCCGGTACAGTAAGCAATATTATCAATGAATGGAAAAAAGGAATCGAGGATTCAGAATATGATAACGTAAGGCAATTAACAGTGTCTCTTAAGAAGCAAGGAATTGGATTGGATAAGCTTGCTTGCACTGTCAGACTAAATAATTATATTAAAAATATAGGCGCGAATGAAGACAAAATCGAATCCTTCATTGCTAATTTGGCCAATTCACCCGAACCAGAAAAGCTCATCGATGTCACAAATCAAGTCGCGCATCTATCAAGATCTGAATCAATACCACTTGAAGAATTAGAGGGCCATGTCAAACAAAAGGAGGAAGAAAAGCAGAGACTTGAAGAAGCAATTAAACATAATCGCGCGATTTTAGACAGTACAAATGTAGATGTGCAGACCATTAGCGAATATACTCATTTGAAGGACGAATTATTCGGCATTCATTTATTCATAATTGTTGGTTACATAGGTTACATAGGTTACATAGCTTTTCTAGTATGAAAAGCAAGTGAATGACGGAGCGTATTGATATCATTCAATTTGTAGATGCCCGAATGCGATGTAACCAGTGTAACCAATGTAACACTGAATTTTGCAAGCCGTTTCCTTCTGCTGTGTAGAAATTGCAGTATTATGGTACGAAGCAATAAAATATTTTATAAAAATAAAAACCACGGTTACATGCCAATTGTAACCCTTTTTTAATAAACGTAACCGAGCACGATCCTCAAGGAGGATTTCTTCATGGATTTGGCTATTTATGATAACGGAGGCAGGACGAAATCTATGAATTTTTGAATTGGTATGGCTACAAGTCGAACGGTGTTACCCCCTAGCTTAGTGGCCTTGACTTCAGATTGAAGCCTTCTACCCAATTCGGCCAAATTCGAAATGTGATTTATCCTCTGAGCCTTCATCTCCTTGACTATGTCATGCATGATAAGTACTTCGCCAGTGCTCTTCCTTTTCAGAAATGAAATCAAGTCTTTATCAAGACAGAATAGAAGCCTGTTCTCGAAATCGTTATTTTCATGCGCTTGATCTGCTGAGCTCGTCAAAGCTCTATAATTTCTAGTATATGTCTCGTTTACTACTTTTGTAAGAAATCCTCTAATTATTTGCTCTTGTTCTTCTGCTATGTCTTGGACTTGTGACTCCTGTACAAAATCATATATCCATGCTGGCACTTCTTTTTCTGCAGCTTTAAAAAATGCTTTTAACAATTCCGTTGCTATGTCCTTCCAGTCACTTTTCGTGAAGATTGTCTCCTGATTATTCAGGATATAATTTACAGCAAAATCCCCAAACGTTCCTAATTTGTCAATGTTATCCTTTAGAAATGTATTGAATCGCGCTCTTTCTTCTGCACTGGGTTCATCATCTGTTGAATAATGAATCGGGATTATTCTTCTCTGAAAAGCAGGATCTTCCGGGGGTGCGGGATTGCTTGTTAAAATGCATGGACTCAAAGCAGCGATAAATTCAGCAGTTGATTTCGTGGATAATCTAGCTCTAGCCGTTTGACTTTGCACGGCATGTTTTAACGCTTCGACTAATTGCTTTTGTCTCTCATCATTCAATTGGACTTCATTAATTAATATCGGATACGTGTTATAGCACACAGCACGCCCGAAACGTGCGATATTATCGACACTTGCAAATCCTATATCGTGCTTTTTTCTATCTTTATTTTTTCTCCATACTGCTAGGGCTATTCTTCCGGTCGTCGTCTTTCCCGTATTGGTCCAACCATGGAAATACAACCATGGAAGCCACCGATCATCATGTTGCATTTGCTTTAACACATAGCTGAACGGCGCAATTAATGCCCACTTTACAACCGTAGCGAATATTTCCTTCCGATTGTATCTGTTAGAGAGATCATTTAATAGATCCGCACATTGTTTAATTTCATCCTGCGTGGCTTCTTTTTGGTCAGTCTTGTATGAGACTATCTTATCATTTTCCAAATAAAAGCCAGGAGTCTCTAATTCAGATTTAATGATCATTTTGTTTTCTCTATAATATGCATTTAAAATTGCAGGTAGCGCTTCTTCAGCTGCTTTGGTCTTGTACACAAGACCCTTTGATTTCAGCTCTGCTAGGATTTCTTCAATGGTCTTGGGCCCTATTTTGATATGAAGACCGGTCGGTGTTTCAAATTTTATGTCAAATTTTATTTCAATTGCGGCCGGATTTTCGTTTCTGGTTATTTTAACCGGGACAGCATTAATTATTACTTTGTTATACTGAATTTGTTGCTCTATCATTGCTCTTCCTGCATCTTTTCCCTTCTTGCAAAGGCTCGTTATTTTCCCTCGATTTACTCTCAATCCTTGCGTACAGAATTTGTTTTTTATGTGAATGCGCAACCACAAATTCGAGAGGGGTATAGCATAAGACCTCGGCTACATGCGGTTTCAATTCATGGCGTATATGATCCTGTAATTGTACCAGAATTGGATTTTTGTACTTATTCCAAACGGATGTAATATTGTTCAAGATGTCATTAGCGGTTTCGGCATCTACCGTCAATACGTCTGAGAGAAGTGATGCACCCAGTATCTCTTCGCCTCTCTGCCCCTTTGTGTATGTGATTCGTAAGGCTGTTATTCTAGAATTCTTTTCTTCATCGCTAGTAGCACTACATAGGGCCCCTGCTAATCTCTCGGCACTTTCTAGACCGACGCCGCTTTTGTACAAAAGGCCAGATAAACCAAGCGTAATATTTTGTCTACAACCCTTCTGATAATACTCTTTTATTTGAGATATGATTTCTTCAATGTCTCTCGGTCAGGATAATGTCAACATTCACACCAGCGGCCGTTATAGCGTTCTTCCGATCGTATGGTTTCTTATTTTTGAGGCAGTCAGAGAGTAATTTAGATATTCCATCATACAAGCCATCCTGGATCGCAATCGTTTCTTGTCCTATTGACTGATAGTGAAAATTCGCATCATCTCTGTGTCGGCTCGGTGGTAACGTACTGTGTCCTGAAGTATTATCCGTTTTTATTTCGAATTCAAATCCCGGTTTGCAATCGCTAATCCTTATGGGCGAGTATTGATGATGGCTCAGCCAAAATATCCTGCGGCCCCATTTTTTCCTAGTCTTGACTACGTATGTTAATTTACACATGTCATTTAGGAAGAAATGCTCACTCTCCCTGACTTTAACAACAGCAAGCCGGTCGAATACTTCTTTACTGTCAATATCAATTTCATTGAGATAGAGGTCATTGCTTTCAGGATCCTTACGGTGGGTTTTACCGAACGTAGTAGCTACATTCTTGAATTTAGAATATTCTCGAGCTATCTTTTCATCTGTCCAATAATTCCGGTTGTGATATACTTCGTTAGTCGATTTGATTGCAGGGGTTTTGCCATCATCTTTTAGAGGTATCAATTTAAAACCAATTTTATGTAGCCGGATTAGGTGGTCGGTGCTTAACACAGGATCTACTATGGAAGTCATGCTAATTGCCCCCAGGCTTCTTTTTCGTAAGAGAGGGGCAGCTTAGACGCGTTATAGTCAACAGTCGTTTAGCCCACTCTCCTTTCCGACAGGAATAATCTCCTGCGCAATGCCGTGCCATTTTAGATCACAAGTACATTGCCCACAGAAGTAGCCAGAAGACGGTAAATGAACAACAAACAAAATGCTGTTCCTTCGTTATTGCATCCTAAGCAAGAGCATTTCCGTCGTTCAGTCTGACTTTTGTCTGGTGAAATCGGTTGGTTTAAATTTAGAGAAGTGATATATTCTACCATTCACACTCGTCTCCTATACGTGGAGTCCTTCTGTGATACAGTAATCTGGTCGCGGCGGGCAACCATTGACTCAGAGTACTGCGATTTTTCTATGCAAAAATGCAATTGATTTTTATCATCTCCTCTAAGGATTCATTTTCTCCACGATCAGTCGATTGCCATCCACTTGACATTTGCAAAAATCGCCCCTTCTTATCCCCAATTCAACAGCAAAATGCTTTGGAAAAACGAGTGTAAAGCTCCGTTCCCAGGTAAGTGCCTGGACTTTTCTAATTTCTATAATGTCGGAATTACTTGACATATTAGATATTAGATACTGTATGATTATTGAAGTGTGAGTTTTTCTTTTTGCCATGCATGGTTTTTATTGCAATAAATTTACCATGCTTCATCGATTGAAGATTCCAACTATATATTCAATTTTCGAGAAGGCGGAGGGTGGTGCATATACTCGACTGGCACTACTGTATCAAGACATTCTCAAGTATTACATACATCTCGATCGTCATGAACAAGAAAATGATGGTTCATTTAAAGATAGAAAATTGGCTAATTGGTTGCTAAATCATAATCATCATTGGATAAATCACTACAAAGATCTTAGTACACCGAAGACAAAAAACGATGCTAGAGTTGATTTCATAGTTGATAACATCAAAGACAAAATAATACATCTGATCAAGCTGGGCGTACTGGAAGAAGGCGGTACTACTCGTGCCGAAAAAGGAAGATTTGACATTCCTGTATATAGATATACACGAGATGGCCGCCTGCTGGCGTGAATTGCAGAAAGCCAGATCCCGAACAAGCGAGAAAGAGCAAACGAGGAGATATACAATATCATTCAGTCCGTTTTGAAAAAACAACCCCAAGCTTCTTATGAAATTTTTCACTCAAAGCTTTATGAAAGATACAGAAACAAGGGAGTGTTTGAACACTTTATCGCTGACCCGCTACGAGAGTCGATTGATTTACATTCGGAAATCACTAGTATGCAGGAGCTCCAAAGCAAGGCTCTTTTTATTTTCCACACAAAAGATAAGGAGAGGGCCAATCTCTATCTAGACTTATGGGATGAGACGTTCAATGAGATGGAGCTCCACATACAACAATTGCTGTTATACAAAATGAAAGTGGATATCGAGCAAAGAATGGCAGACAGCGCAAAATCCCCTAAAACATATGAAGAGGCCCGTTTTAATAAGAGCATATCCGGAGTTTCTTGCTCTTGAAGGATATTGCAAGAATTGTAATCTTGGTTATCCTATGAAGACTTCAGTAAGGCAATATCTTGAAAGAACCAATTTCTTACCAGATGAACCAATTAAGTCCGAATGTCGTGTCTGCAAGAATATTTCAGTCTTGGTCCCTCCGCTATAGACAAGAGTAATCAAGAGACTTATCGTTGCTTTAATTCCTGTACTTCCACCATCAATTTCATAACCTGATCTGATAATGTTGCTAATGCATCACTATTTGTTGCATCACGCTGTCTAAGCATATTGTTTTCCATATCCAGTACATCTAGCTTACTTTGTATGTCGGCACCTTTTCGCTCAAGTGAAGGATAGTCAAGAAAAGTCAAATGAGGCTCGATCTTGCGGAATAATTCGATTTTCTCTTTGTCAGTCTTTCTATAGTATGTTGAGACACTTGAGTGCCCGATATAATACTCGCTAAAATCACCATAACCAAGATCGCTTATTGTACTTTTCACATAGCGTCGAAAGCTATGTAAGGTGATGCGTCTGCGTCCACGATGCCTTTTGTCGCTGTGAATGTTATTATTAAATTCTTCCTTCGCACCCATGCCTATTCTGTCAAGCGTATTGCTAAAACCAGTCCGTAAATCAACGTATATGTTATTTGGATTTGGCCCAGAAGCACTTTGATAGACTGCAAAAAGCAGGTCATCATTATTCTTTTGTGGTGTTCTAATTTCTGTGACTGATTTTGCATTATCATAGTAGGACACTCGTCTAGCACGATATTTGTAGTCTATCCATGTTGTTAATTGCTTGGCAACTTCTTCCGTGAGCATGATGGTTCTCTCTACACGGGTTTTAGTAAATTCTCCACGAAGAAACACTTGAGTGGGACTTGATTCAAAATCAATATCTTTGATTCTGATTGATAATGCTTCCACAGCGTGCATTCCTGTTGCGGCAAGCAACATTACATATGTTTTTAATCGAATGTCAGAGCATGAATTTAAAATATTTATTGCATCTTCTTTCGACAATGCTTGTTTATTCTTTCTGATTACTTTTGGCAGCATCACTTTTAGCTTGAATTTACGAGGACTAATATCAACATCATAATATTCAAGCAAATTCTTTGCTGTTATGACTTCTTGCTTTAGGCTAAGAGGCGAAAGATTGTGGTATGATTGTAAATAGGAAACGTATTTGTTAAGTAATTGATAGGGGTCGACGTTACCGTTAATTATCAGATGGACCAAATTATCGATTCCGGCAGCGTATTCTCGCACTGAAAAGGTATCAAAATTATTTAATCTTATTTTATATACTCGAGCAGTCGCGAGATTCATCCTTTTTATAGTCGTTATATATGCATCGACACATTGGCCTTGCAATAGACCTGTTTATTCTACCAAGAATATAAGGATTTTGTATTGTTGAATCCTAATGCATCGTAAATAATCATATTGTCAAATCTCATCAAGGGGGGTAATTTTTTGAGTGATAAGTTAGTAGATAGTATAAATTCTCTTTTCCAGAACATAGCCAGCAGATTTACTATAATGAATTGGTACGCGTGGACCGACTACCGGATTAGTGATAGTAGCATACCGAACTCAGTTACTTGACCTGGAAATGTTTCGTAAGATCCAACTAACAAATATTGGATATTGTCTACATTTAAGCATAGTAGCCTTCAAATTACTACAATTAGACGAACTGCTAGTCGAAATCCATAAGCATAGCGAAGTTGATGGACTGAATAAAACTTTTTTACAGGAATATGTTTTAATTTGTTCACTTTATGCGAATATATCTATTTATCTCGAAATAATCATAGATAGATATCTATTTATAGTGATATATGCATAATGTTATAAGTATGCCTCAGCTATTGTTTACACGAACACCACTGCTAGTGGCACCCAATGAGGAGGGTTTGATTGCGAGATGAAATCGACTTTCGAGCAACCACATTTCTTACTATGCGGTTCATGTTATTGGTGTGCATCATATCTTAGCTTACGCGTTACAGTTGAGATATGTCCTTCCTGTTTGAAGGGTAAAGTAGTATCGATGCCAGCAAACATTTCATTGTAATGCAATACTTGGAGTTAGATTAGAATTCAGAACAAAACTAAACCTACACGCACACAGTGGCATTTGAAAAACAATCATGGAAATTTAACATTAAACAATTTCGTTAAAGCTACAATATTTGTAGATATGATAGTGCATGTTGGCACTCGATTGTCTTAACTCCCACGCCTTGAAAAAATCCATTCTGAAGTATTGTACTAATACACCTAGTGTTATAGCGCTACTTCTGTTCATTCCATGACTACAACATACTACCTTTCTCGCCTAATTCTAAATAACTTATAACCCCTAATGATATTGAGTTTATATTCAGATGGTGATGATGGAGCATCAAACTCAGGTAGTACTCTTACATCTATTATTCTGAACTCATCTATGAGGCCTTTCGCAATCTACATAACCTGGAAGTTCACTTGGCTCTACAAGAGCATCAGTAGCGAGGCTTTCTAGAATTTTATACATATAGCTATATCTATTACATTTGTAATAGCTTGTCTCTAGATTTGTGTAATTAGATGAGCGAGCTTTGTTGGAAGTCTCACGTGTTTTGTGCAACAAGCACAGCACCTTCTGATAGTCCTAGAAGTGTGGTAGTCAACGGACTCTTATTTTCTAACAGTATTATTAGCCATTGCTAGTTCTTCTGTTACTCTCATGTTGGCGATTCTCCATTGTAGTCAATGTGGGTATAAATCCTGTCATTATCCACACAATACTTTCAATCAATCTATTACTATTAGCATAGCTCTTACTCGATAACATTCTGTAACTACTTCATATCAAATGTAATTGTTGATAATCAAAAAAATCTTAATAGCACAATAATAAGGAGGGCTTTTGTGATATCATTTGTTTTTCATATCATTTAGATGTCAATCTTTCGATTGTATCTTTTTATTGCTTCAGAGATCTTTATTTTTGCAGCGTCTTTTCCTAGCCAACACTCTACCTTTACGTATTTTCCTTCTTCTAAGTCTTTATGATGTTCAATAAAGTGCTTGAGCTGCATTCGTACACTCTCTGGAATCTCATTGATATCTAGAATAGTTGAAAAGGTTGGATCTGTCTTTGTCACTGGAACCGCAATAATCTTTAGATCGATGCCACCTTGATCCTCGGTTGACAATATTCCAACAGCACGGCAGCTAATCACTGACTTGGCCAATAAAGAATAGTTTCCAAGTATGAATACATCAATTGGATCTGCTCCTCCACCCTCTTCTCTTGTCTGAGGAATAAAGCCATAATTACAAGGATAAAACAATGCAGGATATAACATTCTGTCGACAGATATTTCTCCACTTTTTGGATCTATCTCATATTTGATGCTACTCTCTTTTGGAATCTCTACTACTTCATTGATTCCGTCAGGTGGGTTTGTTCCTGGTTTTAATGTATCTATAGCAGACAAAAATTCTCGTTAAGGACGCTAATCCATTGAGTCCGCTACCTCTCGGAAGACCTTTTGCGTGTACTTCTCTTCTTTTTAGTATTCTTCTTATTAATATTCTTCTTTTTAGTAGAAGCAGTCTTCTTCTTACTCAATAATAATCTTATCTTCTGACTCTCATTCTGAACTTGCGACATTTGTTTTTGTAATTGTTTAAGCTGAGAAGGGATTTGTTTGATGAATTCGGTTCGTCTCTCCACTGATTTTAG
>QHBN01000149.1 GCA_003176995.1 Candidatus Nitrosopolaris wilkensis | reverse complement strand
TGGACCAATTTCCAGTAACTTTTGGGGTGGCAGTTGAATAAGCTTGCTTGTCTACATGAACTTCAACAACCTTTATTGCGTTACCCCCTGGACGTGTTGACGAATTACCTGTAACTAAGGTAACTCCTACTGGTAATGAGGAATTTTTAGTAGGGCTTGTAATAGTAACTTTTGGGTAGATGGCCTGTCCTTCGTGTCCGTGGGTAGNATTCTTAATTCCAGATACGTTTGAAGATAGTATTAACTGAGCATTTGCTGATATACTGCAAAGTGATAGGATAACTGTAATAGCTAATACAACTGTACTGACAATCCCCAAAGTCTTAATCATTGTTTTAGACTTATATTCAGATAGACATATAATACTTATCCTGGAAAACCATCAAATATTACCCAGTAACGGGAAAGAGATAGAAGAGCACATATTCATTGTTGATCGCCATTGATTGGAAAGAAATCCTACCATTTAGAATTAAAAGTTTTTTTAATATAGTATCTTTGCCAAAGCTATAACTTTGATACGTTTATCATTAATAATAAAATTGCGACTGAATTATACCTTGGAGCAGATAATGGAGACTATATGTAACAGGGTAATACTATTCATTTGTTTTAAAAGATTGACCCGCTCGTTTTCAACTTCCCTTCAATAATGTGTTTGTTTTAAAAATTGATTCCAGGTATCATTTCATCTCGCTATTAATTTTATCATTTGCACCAAACGCGAGTGGTATCATTACATTGTCAATAGAATTAAGAAATGCTAGGTTTCTCTATAATGTGTGTCCCGAAATCCCTAGATCTATTACGTTTGCTTTTCCATTGGAGGATGCGGGTAGACACGACCTAGCATTTAAAGACTTAGAGACGTGTGGAGCGAGAAGCCGTTCTTTGAACGACCGAAAGGTTTAGCAGTCTAGAACTTGCAAGACCTGGATACTAACGAAGATTCTAACCTTATTATAGGCCATCGTAAGAAAAATAATATCTTCAAGCCCCAATTCTCATATAAAAAAGTTATTTATGTTACTTTATTTCTAAAGGAGAATAATTTTAAAGATAAGACCTACGGGTGAAAAAGGCCGCAGGAATTGGAGCTACAACGTTAGTCTTTAGAATTATAGCTTCTCTCTGCACAAAAGATAATGCCTTATCTGGTTCATCTATGTATATTATCACTGGACGACGACTTGAATTACCCTGACTCTGATAAATAAATTGAAGTGATTATTCACTGCAGCAGATCCACATAACATTACGTTCGACAGCAAGGAGGCGGTTGTTTTTTTGAACCAAGTTAGAATCCAGGCGTATCCTAGTCATCATGTTTCGACTATGAGGGGATTCTCTCCTTCATTTATTTTTCTAGACGAAGCTGTATATTTTTCTCCTGGAGAGCAACAAGTGGCGAAAATAGTTGCCGAGCGTTATATCGGCAAGAGCAATCCATACATAATTTCAGGAGTACCCCCTGGCCGTCGAAGGCATGTTCTACGAAATCGAGCTCGAACCCGAAGGATTGGATTGCGATACTTATGGAAGAAAGAAAGGAGAAGTCGATTAACGAGGCAAGCTCATGATGTTGGCAAACAAAAACATTCTAAAAGGCTTGATTTATTCCTGAGTCATTTTCCAGAATTAAGATTTCCTAGACATGCTTTGGTTATAGGTTAAGGACAAAGCCACGTAATCTGAAATATAAAGCAAAATCTAGAGCAAGAAAGAAGCTACAAGAATATGAATTAATGTTACAACAGCTATGACTTAATTTTATTATATCATTTGTACTCAGTTGTCTGTTTCAGTTCCAATAACTATGTCTTAATTCCTGATTGGATTGGATATATCAAATCAAGAAAACGCTCTTACGAACGGCAAAGACTTGGATACATAAAGAATAAACCATATGTTTTAGAGACTCTCGAATAGCGGGGTTTTCCTTGACAGGACTAAGCCTAGCTATGTTTGAGATTTTGTGAATATGCTACATTAGGGCTTCAAATAAAGTTGCGTTTGCTGCGAGAGCACCACCACTAGCATCAGGATCAAGCATGGTTAATTAGCTTATGTATGTGGGAGGTTTATACATGAAACCTCAAACAGAAGTATCAAATTAGTACTATTGCAAGTTATATACAACAAAAAGTATGCCACTGTCTAGGATACTTGCATCATCTTGTTTAGCTGCTACTACTTTTGAGAACAATAAACGCCGGTAGCCCAGCAATTTATACGAACAGTAAAATATAGAAATCTAGTAATGGATTTAGGTAACGGATTTTGATAACGGAGTAAAGACTAATGCTCAATTAACTCTTCCTACTGTTGGTAAAGTTCCATTTCCTCCAGTCTTACTTAGCCATGGATATTGTGCTGTTGATACGAATGAAACAATGGGTTTTACTCACCTAAATCATCAGCACCGTTTTGGCGGATAGCTCAGTATCTAACAGAGAGATGCTTCGCAGTACTTCGATATGATAAAAACGGATACTGGTGCAAATTATACGATTATTAGCCACGATGTTAGGGTAAATGCCACAGTAGGTCAATTGCAAAATGAAGAGCTTCAAATGCTCTCATACAGCACCCAGAAGTGGATCCTAAGAGGATAAGTAGAATCGGTCATAGTGAAGATACAATTATTGCTCCGTCAGTAGCCATTGATAATGCAACAAAGGTAAAGAACATAATACTTATGGGTACAGTAGCCCAGAACATTCGCCATATGGTATACTTTCACTATATATTCAATTCAATCTACTATGCTGAACAAGTGTTGGATCATAACCATACTGGAGCAATATGGATGATGCAAATAGCAGGGTCCTTTGTTACTGAAGTTCTTGTCCTTGCCACCCTCTCTTTTACAAACCAATAATACCAAGCTCATAATTAACACTAGCAAAACAATTCGGAATTAACACAATTAAAGCTGGTTGGGTAGGTATCGATAAACGTCTTAAACCTTTACGGATAAAATCAAATAAAAAGGCCACAGCTCACATCTCGTCTAGATGCAACATGCTTGATACATGTCCAATATGGCTTAGATCAGAATTAAGTTTGAAACCAACCTTTAGTATCATATGGAATGTGTCTGAACCTACTGGTATTGTAATACCCAACGGAGAAAATGATTCTCAGGTTCCAGTTCAACAAGCGTTTCTGCACCAACAAAGATTAACCATACTGGTAATATTATTACACACCACCAAAACCTTCAAGTTAGTACAAACATCATCTCGTCATCATCTTCATATTCACATTCCACCCCAGTACCGGGAAATAGATATATCTGCTGTTGCGTTAGTAGGAGGTACTGCTGATACTGGCATAGATGAAGTGTTGACGTTTGCACCGTTAATATTAACTGACAATTTATACCAACTTTGAATTCCTGCAATATCAGTTGCTCGTGCCTGAATTACGTGTGGTCCTATGGGAGTATTATTAGGAATGTTAAGTTTAATGGACCAATTGGACCAATTTCCAGTAACTTTT
>QHBN01000148.1 GCA_003176995.1 Candidatus Nitrosopolaris wilkensis | reverse complement strand
AAAAGTTACTGGAAATTGGTCCATTTGGTCCATTAAACTTAATATTTCTAATAATGCTCCCACAGGACCACACGTAATTCAGGCGCGAGCAGCTGATATTGCAGGAAATCGAAATTGGTATAGCTTGTCAGTTAATTTTAATGGTGCAAGCATCAACACTTCATCTATGCCAGCATCAAGTAACAAAACAACAGCAGTACCTCCTACTAATGCAACAACAGATATATCTATTTCCCGTTACTTAGTTGGGGTGTGAATATTGTTTTTTCTCCATTAAAATTATTACTTTTCCTTGATACTCTTAGCAATCATAGAATACTGTTTAACATGTAATTTGCGGGCTGGAATCATCGACGAAGTTCGCTTGTACAATAGGTCCATACATGAAAATGAGCTAAAAGAAATTTATGTCAATGATTTCCTGGGACTGTTCCAGACGGATTGGTCGGATACTGTGGACTTTCGAAAATAGATTGAATGATATAACTGGAAGTAACCACAACGGAGATTTAGATTCACTGATAGATCACACGGCATTTGCAACCGACGGAAGACTATTTTTCGACGAGAAAAATACAGGAAAAATAAGGATTATGTAGGATGATAGAGTTTTACCAACACCTTTTGCGACACTTCCTGACTAGTATGTTGATTAATGGCATATCACCAAAACGCAACGTCCAAAATACCACGGCAATAAAAAGTAATATATATAATATTTCGTCTGTCTCCATTGTTAAATATGCATCAGCCACGTATCCAGCAAGGCCCATTTAATCCGTCACCGCTGACCGTAGCGATAGGCACCACTGTGACAGGGACAAATAACGATTTTGCACCACATACAGTAACCGAAGTTACGAACAAATTTGATTCAGGAATACTTGCGCCAGCTCACAAGTTCAAGCAAACATTTGATGAACTTGGAATTGTCAAGTACTATTGCATTTCTCAGCTCATTTCAGGACAAGCTATAATAAGTAATCATAGAATGAATTAAAACACCTTGCTACTTTCCACTCATTGAAAGGTTTATGAAAGAATTAAGATTAACTTACTTAGCTACTTTTTTTATAGTAGCCCTCTTTTTATCCACGGTACCCTCTGGACTATGCCATGTAAGTCCGCAGAATGTATTAGCAAGTAAGAATCTCACTGAAGGAGTATGGAACAAGAATTCATTACAGTACTTAAATCAGATTCACATAAAAAAACTGTGGCTTGAAGTCCTTCCAATATCAGATTCTAATTCAATTTCTCATAATAACACGTTATTAGCGTCTACTATTAGCCGTCCATCAATTAATATTACAGAACCTCCAGATCATCATACAATATTAACAAATTTTGTTGTTATCAATAGTACAACCTTCGGTTCTGGTGTTGGTATAAAAAAATCCAGCACTGTTGATAGATACCATGAGCCATTCATTCCAACAAGAGACGGAAATTCGTCTATAAGGTCTCTTCCGGTTGTTCTGAATGTGACAGGATCATACTTGGTAAGAGCAAG
>QHBN01000147.1:5501-6694 GCA_003176995.1 Candidatus Nitrosopolaris wilkensis | reverse complement strand
ATTCAATGGTTTCTACTGAGCCGTATTACACCTATCACTGATATTGCAGATACACCAACAAACCATTTCCTCATTTTGGAATTTGATGAGATATTATTATTACGGTCCAAGTGCAGGACTCTCCTTGTGTATCTTCTTATCTATATTCTGTAGTAGTTTTCTCGTGTGCTCCTGCTCCTTCAATTCTGAACGAAGTTTGAAGGCTGAAATTCCTGCAAAACTTAGAACTATTATTAGACCAACATAAGATAATGGCTTTGAATACTGGATTAAAGAGACAGATAATGCTGTTCCAAAAATCGTTGGCAGGTACGAAAGGACTAAGAGCCAGCTTCCGCAGCATCCTAAAGGTACCAAAGAGAAAAATGAGAAGAATGCACTAAGTGCTGTGCTTCCCGAACTAACACCAACAATTCCTTTTCGCTTTTTGTCTATCCTACACCTCATTCCTTTACTGTAGCTGGAAATGAAAGTATTTACTCCAACTCCAAATGCTGTTCCATAGATGATAATGGGGTTAATAAAAAAAGCTGCTTTAATAGCAAAAGAAGCAGGGAGCTCAGGAGTAGTCACAATAACGATAATGATATACGCTAAGATTGAGGTACTGCCTAGTAAGATCCCTTTTAAGAGGGCCATCTTCGTATTGTGCCTGATATGCAAAATATCAGGTTTCATCATAGTTATTGCATATATTGTTACGAAGATTTAGTATTTAATCTGATGTTGCAACCCTCAAAGTATTTCTTGAATGGTTAAACTAGGAAATGAAAAAAGTATATCTCGAAATCTATGTCATGGTGCTATTATTGTTATGTGGTTGTAGGTGGTCTTGGTGGTGTACCTGCAACAAGTAGCTTCCCCAGTGTAGTAAGTCCAGCAGAGATCTTGCCTCGCTCGCCTTTTTCAACCTCCAACAATCCCAAATCTGCTAGACCCTTGGAGTCTCTTGCCCCCTGAATATGATAACTTAGCAATGGTTTTCCAAATCCAGATATCGCTTCTAATTGTTCAAGACTTTCGACAAATCCATCAGCTGCACCATCGATCGCCTTCAATATCTTGATCTTAGATTCAGATATTATTTCAGTATAACTCAACTTAAGGATCGGCACAAGCAACGGTGAGCCTGCTTCATCCATACCAAACGCCTTTATCCCGTTTATGAATGAGGCTGATAATGCAGCGCAACC
>QHBN01000147.1:0-5480 GCA_003176995.1 Candidatus Nitrosopolaris wilkensis | reverse complement strand
TGACGGAAATCCTTGCCATCTCTAGTCAAAATTTCACTAACCCTCTCAAGAGTATCTCTAATAGCATTCTTTCTTGAGACTAGGTGAATAGAAACAGGCAATCCTAAGATATTTCTAATTTTTCTTGAAAACTCATCAACCTTATCTTTATCTGATTCATAACAAATCAAAGCTAGCTTATGCACAGGAAAATTCCTAATACCTGAGGCTATTGCGTCTTGACCCTCAGAGCCGAAGGTAGCAATTTGAATTGTGGTCATTTGAGCTTGAGTCATGCTAATATTACATTGACATATGCAGAAATGCAAATAATAAGTCTGATGTTTAACCGTTAAAGTTTTGCTTTAACCCTTACAGTCGAGCTATTACTGTTAGCTGTTATGATGTCAATTCTGGTATCAAATCTAGTTCTTACTCGATTATCACACACAGTTCAGTTTCTTGAGTAAACCTTTTTCGGGTATGTGCTCTTGAATTAACTAATTAATCAGATATTTTTAATGTACGTTTGATATGTTCTTTGCCATAATATAACGCAGTAGCGCTACCTGAAATTAACATGCCTATACCAAATGCAATAAAGAATTCAATTCCAAACAAGTCAGCTATGTACACTTGATGTCCTTTTTAATCATTATATTGAATCATCAAATTTAATATCGAACTATTAGGGTTCTAATTGATTGATTGTTCCCTGACTTAAGGTCACTTGACTCCTTTTCTCCTGTGAAATTTCCCGCAAAATTCTGTCGACTTTCCTACGCTGCCTGATTACTTTGATTCCTTTCATCATTAGAGGACTCGCACCCATTCCTAACATCATACCCATAATCATGTCCAATAGAGTATCAATCATCATGACCAGCTCATCTCCTGTGAATGTAGAGAAGCTGGAACAAATCCTTCTTTTCTACATTCACTACATTTTTCAACACAAATTTGGTCATTGTAATGAACCTATCTTTCAGCCCTTCATATACTTTTTTCCAGATTCAAGATGGTTTGATTTCATACTGTATATACAACGTACTTTAGATTCAATCACAAATATACAGTCTAAAACCTTTGTAACGATTTTGGTTGTTGATACCTACTAGTTTATTTATCTGATAAAAGCTGATTTCGATGATAATTCCTTGAGGGTTCTATAAATTCTTTAACGGTTGGAGGAAATGGTTTTAGACTATTGAATCTAGCAGACATTATGCTGACTCAGAAGAGCCTTCATCCACCTATTGGCAGAGGAATTATCTATGGAGCAATAGGTGGTTTAGTTGGTGGAATTGTAATGTACGCTATTATGAGTGCAGTAATGCTAGCAATGAATATGGGAGCAAATTGCTTTGCCATAATTGTAGCTATGATAACTGGACAACCATATTCAAACAGCCTAATCCCACTTGGAGTAGCAGTACACCTTATAACAAGTACCGTAATAGGAGCGATTTTTGGTATCGTAATAACAAGCATGAGAAAGTTAAGAATTACCGGATTTGCTAGAGGAATAGGATACGGGGTTGCTACTGGTTTGATAGCGTTTGTTGTAATTTTCTTACCTATAGCAATGACTGTTATGCCCTCAAAGATGGTGAATGTGATGAAGGCGATGAATTCGCAAATGATGCCAACTGGCAGCTCTGGAATGGTGTCTGGCGATAGTAAGGGCCCAACGATGCCAAGTAGTAGTAATAATATGCCATCTAGTAATACAGGTGGTATGGCCGGCAAGGGAGCAATGAGTGGAAATACGGGGATGGGTGAAAAGTCTAGAATGATGTCAGGTAGCAATAATGGAATGAATAATAATCAAATGATGATGACAATGCCTAATCCTGCGAAATTGCAGGGTATGATCACTGAGGGATCACTGTTGGGTCATATAGTATTTGGAGCGGTACTTGGGGCAGTGACAACTTTGCTTCTAATTAAGACGCAAGCACGAAGTAAAGAAAAAAGCAAACTTGTCTAAAATAATGGATCTCCTCTGTGAAGATTCCAAGTCTGGTTACATCACGTTTGAAGAAGAGGTCTATGAATCCGAATAGCCGGATATCAATAAGACGGAATCATGGTGCAATTAGGAACCTAACTGGTAAGCAGAAAAGATATTCATTTTTGCAGGCATTGGCAAAATGGTTTTTCATTATAGCTATAGACTTTTCATCTTCGTCCTCGCCAAGTTTATTTAGAATCTCTTTTATTTCGGCCACCTGTCTACGTGATTCATCTGAAGAATAGAACTGCAGCCAGTTCCTGTAAATTTCGAATAGGAATTTTAGACAATTTTTGAGCTATTTCGAGATAGGTCCAAGGACAAGGTGCCATGACTGAGACAATTTCGCTAAAAGTACCGGTGGATGAGGTATTTATTAGATAAGAAGTATATTCTAAAGTGGTTCTACATGGGAAGAATTCATAATAACTTGCAGTCGTATTAGAAGGAGAACTTGCTGACGCGGCTAATGAATTGAGTAATTGTTTTTGCATCTCCATCTCAAAATTAATCGTGCTCAAGTACAAACTATGTAACCATTCCTTCATTTTATTATCGCTGGTTTTTTGTTTTGCAGACTGCAGAAATCTGGAGAATTCTTCAAGGAAATAATGATCTTGTCTTAGATAAAACACGAACTTATTTAGGGGTAGGATGTCACTAGAGAGCTCCATTATAAATCTGTGCGATAGGATTTTCTGCCATATATCAATGGAGTATTGCTTAAGCGTGTCCGCAAACGTTAATTTTGTCATATTATTTTCACTGTAACGATATGAAGAAAGGTATACTTTAACAGTATATAATTTGAGCAAAAGAGATATCCACATACCAAAATAGCCTTCCAGTCATGGTTAAAGGAAGATATGTAATAACCCCATTACATCATTACATCAATGAATAGGAATCATGGGCAAATCGAATATTAGTGAACGGATAAAAAGTAATTTATCTAACACTATAGATACTATCCTTAATCACCAATATTTAGATGCATTAGAAAAGAATGCAATAACCAAAGAAAAACTCGAGATATTCGTCTGTGAACAATTTCACATAATTACAAATGACAGAAGAAACTTTGCTTTTATGATATCAAAGGCAGCAACTGATTTAGCTGGCAAACTGTTTATTGATTGTCTAGATGCAGAATTGAATGCTCTTGGAAATCTAACATTTATGGCAGACGAACTGGCCATTGATAAGAGGAAAATAGAAAATTATGAACCACTAGCAGGATGCCAAGCTTATACGAACTACTTGACAAGACTGGCAGTTTATGGATCTGATGCTGAAATTCTTACAACCCTTCTCATAGACCTTCCAGTATGGGGAGCCAATTGCCGTAAAATGAGTTTTATATTGAAGAATAAGTATGGCTTTAGTGAGAAGTCTTGCAAATTTTTAGACAAATTTGCCTGTCCGCTTCCTGAAAAGTTCGTCAATAAATCTAAAGAATTAATAGATATCGCTATCCTCGAACATGAAACGAGTCTACATACAGCTGCAAGACTAATTCTTGATTATGAACTCTGTTTCTGGGATACGATTTACAAATATTCGATTATTAATTAGTAGATCTAGTTGTCAAGAATTAACGGCTGCGTAGAATAGTATCGTATACAAAAAGGATGATTTAGTTATATCGGTAGAACAATTTCTCGGAGCTAACTTCAATGGATACGAATCAGATATAAATACGACCCCATCGTGAATATAAATTTGTGTCGGGATTTGCAAATGTCACCAATTACAACAAATTTGGGCATAATTTGGAAAATTCCTTAAATAGTCGCAGTGTCGTTCTTTCGACGATCAATGAAAATGTCAAATCATTCCAGGTTGATGTCAGTACCAGAAGTACTAAGAGCAATCTCTGATGACAAGTCACTAGATCTTTTTAATACCATCCGTCTTGCAAGTGGAGAAAGTGACATTCGTATAAGCACTTTAAAACTTACTCGCAAACAGTATTATTCAAGAATGTCTGGCTTGATAAAAGCTGTATTGATAAAAAGACAGAATGGGAAATATTTTCTTACTTCGTTTGGTAAAATTATTTATGATTTTCAAGAAAAAATTCAAAAGGCAGTGCAGAACTACTGGAAACTTAAAGCACTTGATTCATTTGAAGTATATCCAGACGAGAATCATGCTAATAGTCATAAGCAGTATCGTGAACTCTCAATAGACGAGCGAAAAAAGATTATTGACAATGTAATAGACAATCAAGAAATCAAAAAAATACTCCTTGCAAAGCTATGCTAATCCTTTTGTATCCAGATCATATTCAAGTATTTGCTCATTCTAAGTTGTTTTAGCCTGAGCAGTCTGATTTCCTCAGAATTGTATACCGTAATGAACCAACTCAATCTAATTGCTTCACACTAATTTAGAGATATTAGTGATCATCGGCATACAAAATTTGTTATTGCTCTAGAATTTTGGTTTTGATCTTTGGAAAGAGAGTGGATAGTCACTATTGCTATACTGACAGGACTATTTGGTGGCCTTGTCGGTAGGCCTATAGTCAGTTTGGTACTATTATGCTCCAGCTGAAGAACGTCTCAGGATGTTTATTATCCCGGAGTTTATTGGTTTTGCGTTTCTGGGTTTAATGGTATATTACGGAAAGTCATGCAAAAAACAAACCAACACTGACAGACCTTAGATATATGAGATACACAAATGCTTGATACTTTATTAATAATCTAAGGAAGATAGACAAAATACAGACCACAAATTATTGATTCATAACACAAAGATGAAGCTGGAAAGGTTTTCCTTTATCATATTTTTATACATACTAATTTGGGTTAAATATGGATAGAATTTGGATCAAAGTATTTATGCAATCACTATAAAAATCGCCTATGAGAAAGGTATATCGTTTAGGGGTCCATAAAAATGGACTCTAATTTTGGCAGAGCAAAAATCTTCATGGTGACTGCTGCAATAGCCGTGGTCTTCATAAGTCCGACTACATTGTTGTCTTTTGCGCAGGCACAAACTGAGTTCCAGCCTCCTGCTCCATCGATTGGAGCTAAGGTCCCACTTTCATATTTTGGTCCTCCTCCTTCTACATTTCAGCCTGATTTCGTTGGTCCACTGAAACTGCTCAGAGCAGGCCAGGTTGATGTGAATGCGAATACTGTTACCCTGCCCTTGTACCATGGTCAGATAAAAGGGAATTCTACAACAGGTAGTGTAGCAAAGAATATCTGGTATGTGCTCACTGATACAAACGACAAGGGCAACGCTGACCAATTGGGTCTGAACTTTTCACCAAAGTTAACATATGCTGCAGTAGGTCAAGCTGTACGTGTTGCAACTCTAGAGAAGGATACTAGCTTAACCTTTAATGCCGGTACGGTCGATTTCACTGCTAACCGCACATTGGTCCCAGGTGCAGCGCCCAATGCCTTTCCGCCAAAGACATTTAATCCTGGAGCTGTGGGAGATAAAGACTACACTCCTCTAGTACGCA
>QHBN01000146.1 GCA_003176995.1 Candidatus Nitrosopolaris wilkensis | reverse complement strand
GAAGTTAATTATAGCTATGGGTGATATTCAATACCAATTAAAGTTTTTAGAAAAATCAGGTCTAATAAAGTCGCGACGTATATGGTTATACAAGACATACTATACATTTTCTATATTAGGAGAAAGGTATGAAAATATATTGGCCATCCTCCAACAGGAGACCCCAAGAGATGTAATATTATACCTTATAGAAAATCCAGGAGCTATTCAGACTGAGATAGTTCGTCATAAAGGATTCACCGCACCGACCATTAACTGGCATATGTCACGCTTAATCGAAATTGGCTTGGTCTATAGCTGCAAGGAAGGTAGATTCGTAAAATACTACTTAGAAGGCAATGTCGAAGACATCATCACTTTGCTTAAACTATACCATCCATCAGTCTGGAATAAACTCTCAAATAGACTCGCCGAACTTTTTTTGGATATTGCTTCCCAATCCAGACCAGGGAGAGACGGTGCGGGTGAGAAAAATGATGCGAGTGAGAACACAAACGAACAAGCTGAAGAGCGGAGAGAAATAGAGGATAGGATGTACAAGGAGATTTAGTTAATGACAGGGATGTGGTGAACTGCTGTTGTTGAAGATAATGACAATAATAATCATATTATTATTCACCTACTTAGCTAATTTATTGAATATACAGCCAGTGTATGCCACTGGGGATGACAAGCAGAACATAGCTGATATTTTCGTCTTCGGAAGCGGGATATTTGCAGCGATTCTTTTTTCTTTATCTTTGTTAGCCTACAGAAATCTAATGACAAAGAGGCTCCTCCTTGTATCAGCTGCGTTTGGAATATTTGCCATAAATGCGATAGTTTCAAAACTCGATCTTTTTACTCCTCTACATATTGAATCATCAGTCTTGGAGTTGATATTAGCAATTCTGAATTTTGTGGCTCTTACATTCTTCTTCTTCGCAATAGTCACGCGTACAAAAATAAACACGAAAACGGCAACTCCCCGATCACACTCCTGGGAAACATAGTATTTCGAGACATTCTCCAAATATACTATTTTCATTATCACGATCGGTTAACAATATTGACCATTTCGTTATAGCTTTTGAATGTGCGCAGACTTGTTTAGCCAATTGTACCCGAAACATGAAACATAATAAGTAACATTTGTTTCTAGTCCGTCACTGACTTTTATGGAGAGTAGCGAATGGAGATTTCAAGCTTTATTGGTATTTGCTGTTGCACTGGTAACCCTCATTTTTTGCCGGATCTTTCTCACCGGCTATAGGATATAGTATTCAGTAGTCACCTACGCCATCTAGCAACAGTAGTGCAAATAGCAAAGTAGTCATGCTAACTTTCGGTGCTACACTTAAGAGTCAATTCACAAATGCCAAGCCAATACTAGATCAATATGGTTTTAAGGCTTCTTTCTTTGAAGTATGGATATAGAATCCCATACTATAATTCATGCTCATCTCCCTACCCTATTGTCATCACCGAGCCAATTAACTTATGAAATAGGAGGATCGAAGCAATGTCTTGCTAACCACGGCGTTAATGCATCAATCCTTGGATATCCACTAAACTTGGGATCTGACAAACCATCAATAGTTAATGTCGTAGCTAAATATTATGATCTAGCATGATCCGGCAGCGCACCATTGATGTTTTTGAACTGTAATAGTTACTTGAAACTATCGCAGAATGATTGCAGTACTTATTCAGCCAATGGTAAGCTCACTTATGCAAATAGATATGATATCAAGAGTGATAGCTTTAGACATGTAGATAGTAATCACAATCATAGCCCCCCTCAGGAGTTTCAGAAATTCGTTCAAGTATGAATAGTCAAATTCCTTATAACACAAACGGAAAGATAAATGCAATTCCTATAATTATATATCACAATCGGCTCAGTAGAAACCATTGAAT
>QHBN01000145.1 GCA_003176995.1 Candidatus Nitrosopolaris wilkensis | reverse complement strand
AGAGTTCAGGATTCAAATAAGTACTCTCGTGGAAATACTCGATGAGAAGGGCATTATAAATAAAAAGGAATATCAAAGAATTGTCTCGATGCGCCTACACGAAATATCCAAGGCCCTGGCTTTTGAGGAAATAGATGAAGAGATCTAGTCTCGTGTCCTTAGGGTCGATGAATGAGCTCTTTCATAAACCGTTTCACCCTTAGACTAAACACCCCCCCATGATGGCTTCGCGATGTTTATCTATTATCCCATGGTGTTGAAGCGCCGGGAGAGGGATTTGAACCCTCGAGACCCTTCCGGATCACAAGCTTGCTGTAGAGATTCCAGGCTTGCGCCCTACCAGGCTAGGCAACCCCGGCATAATATCCCTCGGTAATAAAATGAAATATATTAACCATTCAAGGATCTAAAGTCAAGATCTCTAAATTCGCTCCATTCCGATATCGACACCCATATCCACATAGGACGATAAATCGTATTTTGAAATCTTTGAGTGGCCTAGATTCTTCTCGTGATCTTCCACATCAGACCTAAAAACAAAGCTAGTTCCGCATTCGCGGCAAAACCATATTACTTTCAGATCCTCACGATTCATAGTTCTGAGATTTAATAGAATCCTATCGGATATAAGAGATAAGAAACCAGATCATATCCTTTTTATTTGAACTTATGTTCGTAACGAATATGCACAATTTTCTTGGGGTATAATGTTAGAACACAATTAACGTATGAGGTAATACTTTGGGTGTAGAACATTAGAAACTGAGAAACACAATCACATTTCTTCGGTTTTAATTTTGAATCTTTGCACCAGCCAAGATGAATCACTTCGACCTTCTTTAGGGAGACATTCTCTTAAGACGATCTTTATTATTTACGCGCCAAGCTCTTGGATAGGTGTTAGGTTTTAGAATTATCCTTTTGAGCCGGAACGCAATTCCTTTATCATTTTCTTGAATGTCGTCTATCGACATTAACGACTCCGCTAGTCCAATAACTTCTCCCTTCATGGTATAGATACCTACAAGCTGGTTAGGCGCGAGATCCCTTGCAACTGCGACTATTCCAGGAACTGCTAGCTGGGCGCCGTGACACAACGCATCAACTGCAGTATCACGAACTACGACCCCCCGTAAGCCTTCTAGGCACAGTTCAATGGGTCTTATCAATCGTCGGAGCTTTTTATCGTCATTTTTTTCTTTGTATATTTGAAAGCCGTCTGCAAGGTCGTGCAGCTTCGTAAATTCATAATTTCTTTCTGTAAGGTTGCTCACTATAGTTCTTCGCAGTTCTATCATGGTCGCTCCCGGCCCCAGGACTTCTCCTACGTCATAAATTACTTTTCTAATATAAGTACCAGCTTGACACAATATACGGAGCAATACAAGGCGGTCATATTGTTCTAATTTCTGAAATTCATAGAGAGTCCGTATACGCGTCGCCCTCTTTACCGAGGACCGCTGCGGAGGCCTCTGAAAAATATCGCCGGTAAATTTTGCGATCAACGATTGCAACCTATCCTCCGAGATGTGTGAATGCATACGTGCCAACGTATAGTATTCCTTCGGGCCCAAAAGAAGTACTGATAGAGCTTTGGTACCTTCGCCTAGCCCTACAGGCAGTAGTCCTGTTGCGCCAGGGTCCAAAGTCCCGCTATGTCCTGCGCTTTGGATGCATAAGATTTTTTTTATCCATGCCACAATTTCATGACTAGAAGGTCCAGCAGGCTTATCAATAAGTATTACTCCGTAATCGAGTAACGAAATGACAGGTCTACGGTCAGGGTAATGACCGTACGCTTCGTCTGTGACGTCGTCATCTACCTTCATGAGATTTTGTAGCTGCGGCATAACAAAGTTAGAGATGTACCCTCACCTCACTTAGTCAAAACGTGGCGTATCATATTCTTTGATATGTCGATTAACGATATTAGATTCAGTAAATCAGTGTTGAGACTGAAATCAAAAACAGTCAGGTCATCCCCGAATTTGATGTTATAGAGTTTACGATAGATTTTTTTGTTGTCGTCATCCCTCAACCGTACTATCTTTTTTGCATCTAGGAAATTTATATTATCTCTGTTGGCCATCCTTTTTGCCCTGTTATTCTGCGAACCCCTCAACCAAAATTTAATAGGATTTTCAGTAAGCCACGGAAGAGTATAACTAGTAATCACGGCATTTCCTATTTCTGCTATCTCCATTAACTTCTGATCCACTTCCTTATCGAAAAATGGGTTAGTCCGTCTTTCGGCCATGAATTTTTTTGCCTCTTCCCCATCCCACCAATCTTTACCCGAAATCAGATAACCTTTCTCACCTGCAAGTTTTTTCAAAATATCTCCACCGTTAAATATTTTCAGGCCAAATTCCTTTGCGAACTCGCATGCCACAGTAGTTTTGCCTACGGCTGGCCAGCCAGAAATAACTATACTCTTTTTGTAAGCTATCGTAGATCAATTCCCAGTCAAACTAGGCATGGTTGTTTTGGTAACTTTTGATATCATACCACTAAACGCAAACGATGTAATAAGAAACCAGCCCCACAGGAAAACCTCGCCGGGAACAAGGCACGGTCCCTTATGCATGCCACTTTTGTCAACCTGACTATCTGCTTGCACTTGTGCGCTACTACACATAATCCAAGGAACTTGAATAGGGGAAAGTGCTGTTGTCGCACCAAAGATCGTCGGAAATACGAAAATCCATAGCATAAATGATGGTACCATATAGAGTAGCATTGGACGCATCTGCTGCTGCTGCATTTCCATACTCATTTTGTTCACATATGCCTGCTTCTTTTTTAGCTCCTCAATTAGCGCCCTATCTTGTTTTTTTATTGCGGCTGTGTATTGCTTACGCCATTCGTTTGTCTCTTTCATCACCTTATTCATTTTTTCAAAATCAGTCGTTTTCTTGCGCAGCATCGCTATCGCAATATTTAGCCCAATCGATATTAGGGAAGCTACGATCATAGCCGTGAGCATGTCTGGGAAGATGGGATGTTTAGTATAATGCGGGGTCAACCCTGGCATCTGCATCATTAAAGGATCAAGAATATTCATATCGTGCCAGTATTTCCCAACACAACATTTGCTAGAGTGAGAGCCGTCTTATCAATCTCATTGTTATTATTCATAATTGTAAGAAATGGACAACCCGATACCACAGAGCAGCACGCAATCATCACCCTAGAAATATCTAGTTCGTTTTGAACATCTATTTCTGGACGAATATCCCTTTTTCGACTTTCATCTTTGCTCCTTCTATTCAATATCTCTTGTGGGTCAGCCGCAATCATAACAAGATTAGTAGGCTTAATAGTTTCAAGCAGATGCATTGGAATTCCCGGATAGTACCCTTCGTCGGTATTTATTAGCAGATGTGTGTCAATAATCACAAAGTCCCCTTTGATTGTGGCAATTCTGTTTGCAACTTTGTCCTGGAGTCGACGTTGTTCTTCCACCGAAAGCTTTCTCATTTCATCTCTGTTCTTCAGCTTCATTTCCTTGGATTCCTCAAACATAAGACTACCGAATACTACGACGGTAGTATTATGCCCCTTTTGTCTTAGGAATTCAGCTGCTCTAGAAATTACAGTAGTCTTTCCCACGCCCGGTATCCCCACTATTATGACCCTCTTCGTGTTACTTTCTACCAAGTAGAGCCGCCAATTTAGGCATATGGACATCAACTTGTTCTTTAATCAATAAGTTGTAGTAATTTACTAGAATATCCACCATCAAGAGAATCCCTATTCCAGAGCCAAAAACACCAAGAACATTAGATGCTGATGCTAAGAGTCCTATTATTATAGATCCAATAATGGTGACGGAGGGAATATACTTTTGTAGTAATACCTGAACTGATCCTTCTGCTCTTCTGAAGCCAGGCACTTGAACATCTGCGTCAAGCAAATTCTTTGCGGCAGACTTGGCAGACAAGCCGCCGAGTTCAACCCAGAGTCTCCCGAAAATCGTTATGATCGTAGTCAAGAACACAATATAGACTAATGCCCTGACTGGGTCTTGCGCTGCAGTATCCAAGCTCTGTGGCGACGTGGTGTAATAGAGTAATCCACCTGTGGGGGTTTGAGGTCTACCAGGGTCAAATTGTGCGACATAGTTGAACAAAGGATTATCGTTTTGAGGGTTGTAATTGGCCCATAACATCTGACCCATGAAAACGGCGTTAGCAAGAAGTGCTGACGCCAGTATTACAGGAATATTGGATGTATAAAGGAGTTTGATTGGGTAAACAGCAGTAAATCCCCTGTATTTGGTGGAAACAATAGGGATGTCTATATGTATACCTTGCGTATATACTAGAATCAATAGCACAATAGCTGTAACTATCAGACCGAATATACTAGGTAGCTGCCCGGCCCTAAAAAATGTGTCGGCGAGATGCCCGTGCTCTGCTGAATATATCATAAAAGGAACGATGCCTACTGGCCCATCCTGAGCAGGAACAGGGCTAAATATGCTCCACAAAATACCCTGTGCTACACCTGCCATTATAAACAGACTTATGCCTGATCCTAAGCCCCAGCCTTTCTGCACCATCTCGTCAAGGAGCATCACTATGAGGCTTGCTCCAATAAGTTGTCCAACTAGGATCGGGACAAACAAGGGACTTGCAACCAAGTGACCATACACACTGGTCCCGTACAGCGTGCCCTCAGCAATTATGACAATAATCGTAACAATTTTTGTAGCGGAAGTAAATAACGATCTATCGTCAGGATTTTTAAAATTAAGTTTAACGAGCTCCGAGCCCTTCAACAGCTGCATAAGCAGACCTGCGGTGACGATGGGTCCTATTCCGAGTTCTAACAAAGTACCTTGCTGTGCTGCAAAGATAACCCTAGCGAACGCTAGAAAGTCGAACTTCGGATCGCTTGTAACACCGTAGAGAGGTATCTGACCCATAATCAGATATGCAAAAAGAGCGATTCCACTCCAGACAAACTTCTCAGTCAGTGATATCTTCTTTTTGGGTTTCTCCACCTGTGGGATATAGGCAGAAATTTTTTTTATGATACGTCTGAAAATACTTTCATCATCATTTTGTATTGTGCTCATTATATAGCAACACCTCCCCACCCACATCCTCTATTTTCTGTTTAGCATTGTGTGATATTTTCTCGATTCGAACCTTAAGACCACCGCCGCTAAATTTTCCGCCGCCCAGCAATTTATGATACCCGAGCGAGGTGAGATCTAAAGTCGGTTTAGTATCCTTGTCCCTCACACTTCCATGCTGGGCTAAAATTCCATCCAAGTCTCGCACGTTCAACCATTTCCTCACAGGATTCCGATTTATTAAGTAGAAAGAATCATGTCCAAAGTGACTTGGTTCCTCAATCACCGTGCGAATCCAAAAATGTTTGTGTTTGCCAGCGGCTCCGATACCACCTCTACTGCCGGATTGCCTATGCTGACCTATCTGCCCCCATCCACAATACCTAGTGCCCCTCTGTCTTCTGCTTTTTCTCAAACGAGTAGCCATAATTATTAATGCATCCCCTTTTTGTATGAAACGCGAACTATTTTCATGATGGTACCTTAATTAAGTCTTGCTGCATTCTATAGCATCCTCCTGACAATATTGACCAACTCCTTGTCTTCTCCAAGTATGCCCCCTTCATTATACTGATTCTTCGTTTTTCGTTTAAATCCACCTCGTGGCGGATTTAAGGCAAACCAGGGTTTAATATTATGGATGTCCGACATTGACACTCTGTTCTCTGAGATTGCTGCAGCAAATGCATCTATGCCATCGTATTCCTTTGGCAGATCAGAATCTGAAACCGGTTCAAAGCCAGCCTTTCGTCCTTTCTTTTCCAATAACTCTTTAACAATGCTTGGATCCGCAGAAGTCCATGCCACTAGTTCTTTCACCTTCCTTAGCATACCTAGCGATTGCGGACTTTCTGGGATGAGTGTGGCACGATATTTTTTATTGAGATTCAAGTAGGTTAATGTCGCAGTTGCCCACGATGGCACGTTTACGGTACCTCGTATCCTGACTACAAGATAAGCCAATCTGCATCAGCCTGTGACGTAGGTACGGCGAAGAGCCGCAAATATTGCCTTTGTTGTCGACGACATCGTACTAGTGGAACCAAATGACTTGGTCCATGCATCCTTTATACCTGCTAGCTTTAAAAGGCCCTTAATGTTCTCGCCTGCTACTAAACTCAGACCTCGCGGTCCTGGGATAATTTCAACTGTTACGCTTCCGCCCTTTCCTTTGACTTTAAATGGTATGGAATGAAGTTGATTGCACCTACATTCCCAGCTTCCGCAGCCTAACTTTACAGGAATAACATTGAGATGTGCCGCCGTGGTTGACTTGTCTATAGCAACACGCATTTGCGCTGCTTTTCCCTTCCCTATTCCAAACCAGCCTGCTTCATTTCCCACCGCAACTAATGCATTAAATCGAGTCATCTCACCTGCATCCGTCTGTTTCTGCACTATGCCCACGTGGATAACCTGGCTCTTGATGTCTGGAAGCAGATGCTTGACAATTTCTGGCTCCTGAATCCTCATCCCATTCTCAAAAATCTGATCCATTGAATTGATTTTACCGCTTGATACCATCATGCCGAGTGTGGTCCGCGGCTGCCATTCTACATGTTGCTCTTGCTGTCTATAAAACCTGCTCATATCTATTTCTGCCCTCTAATTATCACTTAACTGACCGGAGCATTCCTAGTAGGAGACTTGGAACTCTCAGACAAAGTAGAATGCGGTACCGTTCTCATGTTTTTAGTAATTCTAGTTCTAACTTCTTCAAAGTAGTGTGAATAATTCTCGGGTACCCAGCCATTTTTCAAAAGAGAAGAAAAGTGTGAGTTATATTTTTCCTCATCTTTTTTTAACACCTCTGCATATTGGGCAATATGTCCGCCATTTATCCTTTCAATTTTCGGTAATGAGGCTTCAGACACCGGTATACTGACCCCAGCATCAATTAGTCCCTTCAAGCAAGCTCCAACCCTAGAGGTGAAAGAACCCTTGCCTGTGTAAAGAATTAAATTATTCATTCCTTTTTCCAATGTTCTTATACCCAAAAGCAAGCCTGTCAGATAACAGGTTGGTATGCTCTTCATAGAGCCCTTCCATCCGTACGTCAGAAGTTCTCTGCTACGAACGGCGGTAACTACGCTGTCCCCCCCAACCAAAGGCTTCAGAACCTGGGCCATGATGTTCTGATTGCTAACAGTAATTGAAACAAAAGAGTGTCTTCCAATAAGCATCGCTACCCTTTTTCGGTAATTAGTTCGATTTTGTCTATTTCTCCTAAGGACAGCAGTATAAACCATGAATTTTTTTCCTCCTAGTTCTGACGGCTAAAACACGAACAGCGGAAGCACTTATAAACGTTTTAGCAAGATTCATTTTTTCGTATCCTCAGATTTGTGAGGTTTTGCTTCGAACAAATTTCTCGTAGTTCTGTTCGCTATCAGCGCAGCAAACGCGCCGGCTCCGACGCCATTATCTATGTTAACGACTGCAAGACCCAATGCACAGCTTTGGAGCATACAGGAGAGAGCTGCAATTCCGGCCGATCCAAACCCATAGCCTACAGAAGTTGGTACACCGATGACTGGTACATTAACCATTGACGACACTACTGACGCAAGAGCACCCTCCATCCCGGCAACGACAACTATTGCCCCAACGTCTGCCGAAATCATTTCCTGCATTGCGGGGAGGAGTCTGTGCAATCCAGCAATTCCTACATCGTAATATGTAATTGCATCACACCCCATTGCTTCGGCTACCAAGCGTGCTTCCTCTGCGACACCCATATCAGAGGTCCCCGCAGACAGAATTCCAATCTTCCCGCCTGAGTGCTGGTTGGCATCGAGATTGGCTTTAACCAGAATTGTTGTACTACTCCTTCCTACTTGAATATGCAAATTTTTATTTTTTAGAGTCTTGCAGATCTTGGACAGTTCATCTCTACGTATTCTACTCACGACTACGTTTCCTTTGATCTTTACAGCGGACAGCACAATTCTTACAATATCTCTAGAGTATTTGCCTTCCCCAAGGACTACTTCCGGCACCCCCTTTCTGAAATCCCTGCCGATATCCAATTTAGCGATATTATTTCCGACATGTTCTATCGAATGGATTGAAATCTGTTTATGTACGTCCTCTAGTGCAAGTTCGCCTTTTGCAAATTTTTCTAAAATAGTTTTTAAATCCATTCCACCATTGTCAGTAACGTCTCTCGGAATAAAAATTTAGGGCATGATTGCCTTTATCGCTTCACTGACGCTGTTTATTCCTTTGTGAAATATCTCACGTTCAATAGTATTTAGCTTGAGCTCAATTACTCGTTCTATGCCATTCTCGCCTAAGACTACGGGAACTCCAATGCAGATATTACTTGCGCCGTATTCACCGTCAAGGGGTGCCGATACTGGAATGACAGATTTTTTGTCCTTAATTATCGCTTCGGCCATTATTGCCACCGCATTACCCGGCGCATAGGTAGTGGCGCCTTTCAAAGCAATTACGTCAGATGCTACTTTACGCGTATTTTCAAAGATTCGAGATTGTACTTCAGCGCTAATAAAGTCGATCAGTGGTATTCCACTGATGCAGCAGAATCTAATCAACGGAAGCATATTCTCACCGTGCTCACTTATGACCATGGCCTGAATGGATTCACCTGAGACATTGGTAGCTTCTCGAATGAAGCTCTTAAATCTTGACAAGTCCAGCAGGCCGCCCATTCCCATAACTTTATCTTTGTGCATGCCTGTGGTTTTCAGCGCGACATAAGTCATCGGATCAAGAGGGTTTGTCACTACAATTAATATGGAATTTCTTGCATAAGATGCCACTTTCTTTGAAACATCTTTTACGATATTGGCATTGGTGTGTAAGAGATCCATTCTGCTCATTCCAGGCTTTCTTCCCAGGCCGGCGACCAGTACCACAATACCAGAATCACTAATATCAGCATAATTGTTGCTGCCTCGTACTAGCCGATCTATCCCCATTTCGGATAATTGGTGATTTATATCCATAGCTTCGCCTTGTGGAAGTCCCTGCACAATATCAACTAATAATACATCATCTAAATCTCGTATTGCACAGTTTAAAGCAATTGACGCCCCTACTTTACCCGAACCAATGATCGAAATAGTCATTCTTAAAGAAAAGAGATAGTATATAGTTAAAAGTTTTTCACGAGGGATCTCTTGGCCGAAGTGATAGTCATTATCCCCGTTGAGGCAAATCATATATTAACACTAGAATCATCTGATACCCTTGACCAGCATAGCGATAATTGATTCCCAAATTTCAGGGATCTCCGGTGATATGTTATTAGCTAGCTTGGTCGACGCAGGTGCAAACGAAAGGAGGATCATAGACGCTATTCTCGCATGCCAAAATTTTTTAAAAGGAAGCAAGATCGAGAGTGTTAGGTTCTCCAAGACGATAACCCACGGCTTCTCCGCGATGGCTTTCAGTTTAGATTATACAGATAACACTCGTCAACGAAGGGGAATGGATATGTATCGATCGCTTGCCGCTTGTTGCGATTCCTTGGATCTAGAACAACGCGCCAAAGTATTCGCTCTCGAGTGCCTTAAAACAATCATTGTAGCAGAGGCGTTCATTCATGGGGAAGATACTAATCACGTGTATCTAGACGAAACCTCTAGTGTAGACACTTTTGCTGACCTAATTGGGTGTGCAGCAGCTTTGCAGGATCTGAATCTATTCGAATCCCGAATCTTGTCTACAAAAGTTGCAGTTGGGGGAGGGACTGTAACATTCTCCCATGGAACTGTCCCTAATCCAACTAGTGCGGTCCTTGAGATATTTAAGGGTAAACATTTTATTCTCGCAGGAGGTCAGGTTAGCGAAGAGATAACGACCCCAACTGGCGCTGCGATTCTAGTTAATCTTGCCTCTGAAAGTATTAACCACTACCCAACATTTACACCCCTAAAAATAGGATACGGTGTAGGACAAAAAATATTCGATCATCTCCCAAACATATTGAGATTCATAATTGGCGGATCATCGTTGGCCAGCGAAGCGTACTCAGATACCAGCTGTCTTATAGAAACCACTTTGGATGATATTTCTGGAGAAATTATCGGAAATTTGATAGAACAATTATCTGCAGGAGCTGTGAAGGATGTCATTGCAATACCTGGTATAGCTAAGAAAAACCGACCTACACACTTAATTAGAATTATATGTGATCATGCGAACCTAAATAATGTCTTGATGACTCTTTTCAGCGAAACAGGTACAATTGGTGCAAGATTCCAAGAGATACAACGATTGATTCTCCCGAGGAGCATTGTGACCGTTCCAGTCAATATTTCTGGATATGATTTTAATGTCCGCGTCAAAATTAGTAGGGGATTAAACGCTGAGGCATTAGGCATTAAGCCGGAGTTCGACGACGTCAAGGTTATCGCTTCTACTACCGGAATTTCGGTCAAGAGAGCTTTGGAGCTAGTGAGCGCTCAAATAACTTACAAAATAAATGTGGGATAAAGAATGTCGCAGGAGACAGACCGTTTTCCAGAGCTGATCCGATGGTTTTCAAGAAATGGTACTCGAGTAATAGTGGCTCTATCTGGCGGAGTCGACAGCGCCGTGGTGGCCCTTGCAGCAAAAAAAGCTTTCGGAGATAATTCTATAGCAATTACTGCAAATTATAAAACATTATCGCAGGAAGAGTTGTCCTCTGCTTATGTTGTTGCAGAAGAGATAGGTATTCAGCATAAGTTGATTCAATATGACGAAGTGGCAAATTCCGACTTTGCAAAGAATGATCAGCTCCGATGTTACCATTGTCGAAAAGAACTGGGAATGAGACTATTGCAAGAAGCGAGTAAATTGAATGCAAACCTCATCGTGGATGGAACGCATTTTGATGATATTGGCAACAACAGGCCCGGAATTAGAGCTTTGCAGGAATGTAATGTGAGAAGTCCAATGCTTGAATTAGCCATCTCCAAGGCCCAAATACGCGCAATTGCGAGGAGGTTCAAGCTTTCGATACACGATAAACCTTCAAATTCATGTCTTGCCTCACGTATCCCACGAGGCACTACAGTTACGTACGAAAAACTTGCGAGGATTGAGAAAGCAGAAACTATTGTGAAAGAATTATTTAATCTCAGGCAGGTTCGGGTAAGGGATCATGGAGACATTGCAAGAATCGAAGTTCAAAAGGAGGAGATTATCCTTTTGTTTGATGTGGGGAAATTAGAAAACTTGGACACGCTTCTAAAGGAACTTGGCTTCAAATATGTTTCGATAGACGCAAAAGGGTACCGTACTGGAAGTCTGGTCTTGACTCCAAACTAAAGAAGATGTCCACATCAAGTGGTACTTCCTTGCCTATCTACCTTGACAATGCCGCATCGACCCCCATATTGGACGAGGTTATAAGAGAAATGTTACCTTACTTTAAAGAATATTATGGGAACCCTTCGTCTCTGCATAGTTTTGGGAGGGTAACGATGCGAGCAATCGAGAGTGCTAGAGCGCGCGTTTCTTCTCTTATCGGGTGCAGGCGGCACGAAATAATTTTCACCTCTGGAGGAACCGAAGCAAATAATCTTGCGATCAAAGGTATTGCAGAGCTAGCTCGAAAATCAAATCCAAAAAAAAATTGTATTATAACTAGTGTTATAGATCATGAATCTGTTCTGGAAGCTTTTAGAGATCTAGAAAAAAAGGGGTTCGATGTAAGTTACCTGCCAGTCACAAGAGAGGCCCAGATCGAAACTGCTGATCTCAAACGAACTATAATAGATGACAGAACAGCGTTAGTAAGCATAATGTTTTCAAATAACGAAGTGGGCACAATACAACCTATCAGGGAACTCGCAACAATAACTCACCAGAAAGGAGGGCTATTTCATACTGATGCCGTGCAGGCGGTTGGAAAAATGCCTATCGACGTCAAAGACTTAGGAGTAGATCTTCTTTCGGCATCCTCCCATAAGATTAATGGGCCGAAAGGTGTGGGGGCATTGTACAAACGTGAGGGGTTGAAATTAGCTGCGATAATTCACGGCGGAGGCCAAGAATCAACTCTCAGATCTGGTACCGAAAACGTTCACGGAATCGTAGGTTTTGGGAAAGCTTGCGAAATTGCCGCTCAAAGACTGGTTTCTTACGAAACAGAAATTCGAGCACTTAGAGACTATCTGATCGACCGAGTGCTGTATGAAATACCTAACTCTCGGTTAAACTGTTTTACCCAAAAGAGGATTGCCAATATCGCCCATTTCACTTTTTTTGGAGTCAACGGCGAAGACCTTATCATCAAACTCGATGAGCTCGGGATCGCTGCCTCGACTGGATCCGCTTGTTCGTTAAGGCATCGGAGGCCATCACACGTCCTAAAGGCTATGGGATTCTCGTACGCGGAGTTAACTGGCTCTCTTCGTTTAAGCATCGGCATCTTAAATACTAAGCAGGAAATAGATCAGGCTGTTTCAATTTTGTCACAGGCGTTGGAAGAACTACGAAAGATTTCTCCATTCAAATTAGAAGCTGATGAACAAAATTGATCGACAGTGCTATTATCTCCTATTTGACAGTTTCATGTGTATTTGGCTAAAACATCAACTCCATGTATCGATACACATGATTGAGTTTTGGCTACCATATGTCAATATGAAAATGGACTAGTGGAGCTGCTTCAGGAACGAGAACCCATTCTTTCGTTTTAATCTGCCGTTGGTGATAGCGGAGATGTGTAATTTGAGGGACCCCATACTCGACACATAGCGCGTATAGGCAAATAAAAATATGCAGAAGGTTCTTAACTTGGTTGTGTTGAACGACTTCAACGCCTAGGGGCTCACAAATAAATGTAGCTTAGATGATAAATTTAGGAAGAGTGCTTCGCAGCAAGACGCTCCTTTGCTATACTCGACGAAAATGAATGAATAGATTCGACCTTGAATAAAACCAATTATCAGCAAATCAAGGATGTTCTGATGTCAGCAGTAAAAGCCAAATAGACGGATAAATCCATTACTCGATTATTGCTACAACGTCGTACCGGCCTACTGTCGTTCCTTGCTTGACCTTAATTTCACGTATGTTGCCATCTTTATGCGCTTTTATTGCTACCTGCATCTTCATGGATTCAAGTATTATTACCGAGTCTCCGGCCTTCACGACTGATCCTGCATTTAGTATTATGTTTACTACTCTGCCAGGAATTTGGCTGGTTAAATTGTTATTTCCGACAGATACCGTCGACGATAACGTCTTGTAAATCAAGTCAGCAAATCTGAAATGTTTTTTTATTGTCAGCGGGTACCCATCGAGAAGAATCGTTGTTTCAGAGCTGTTAGATCGAAGTATCTTCGCGTGATGAAATGAATTCTCAAATATGAATTCAACTTCGTCTGTGCCCGATCTCAGGAGCCGGACTTGATACTCTTTTCGATTTATCTTTAATATAACCAATCCATCGCTGAGTGAATGGACTACTTCTCCATCTACTTCCTGTTGCGCCTCAGCTACCTTAAACTCCACCACTGCTCCTCCCCAGGTTCTTCCAGCTCGAGACCCTCGCGCTTTTCTTCATACCGGAGAAATCGCCGCCTGTTCTCCTAATGGATTCTGATTGTAGGAGTATCGCAGCTATTGCCACTAAAGCATTCCTTTTAGACATATCCCTGTATTCTCTGCGCATTACATCTAGTATGTTCAACCTATCAAGATAATCTGTGGATATCTCTCCCCTGATAAAATCAGGGTTGTTCATTATTGTTTCATGTAATGGTATAATCGTGCTAATGCCCTCGACACTAAACTCTCTCAGAGCGTTTTTCATTCTCGAGCGAGCTTCTTGACGGTCTTGGCCCCATGTGATTATTTTTGCGACCAAGGAGTCGTAATAACCTGATACAGTACAACCAGGGTAAAGGTAGCTATCTACTCTAATTCCAGGGCCTTGCGGGAGATTGCATTGACGAACCGTGCCGACCGAGGGTGCGAAGTCGTAAAAGGGATCTTCTGCATTGATTCGGCATTCAATAGAACATCCATGCATTTTGAGATCGCGTTGCTTAAACGAAATTTCTTCCCCTTGAGCTATGGAAATTTGTAGCTTTACAAGGTCTAATCCTGTCACTAGTTCTGTGACTGGATGTTCAACCTGAAGTCTAGAATTTATCTCGATAAAATAAAAATTTCCGTCTTTATCTCGCAAGAACTCCGCTGTGCCAGCATTGAGGTAATTCACGATTTCTGCCGCTTTAATTGCAATTTCTCCTATTCGTTGCCTCGTTTCTGCGCTAACCACAGGAGAGGGTGACATTTCGATCAGTTTCTGATGCCTCCGCTGGATAGAACATTCACGTTCAAATAGATGCCTAGTGTTCCCATATGAATCTCGAACAAGTTGAAATTCTATATGCCTTATCCGTTCGAGACCCTTCTCGACATAGAGCGCGGCCTTCCCGAAAGCAGCCTTTGATTCGGCGGCAGCAATCTCGAATTCCTGTCTTAATTGTTTCTCGTCTTTTACCAGTCTAATACCCCTACCGCCACCGCCGAATGCCGATTTTAGGAGAACAGGATAACCAATGTTACGAGCATTGCTCTCTGCCTTGTCAACGTCATCAATATTTCCGTCGCTACCAGGAATAACCGGGATGTTTGCCTTCTTCATTAGTGCTTTGCATTTCATCTTGTCACCTGTCACAGCCATGGCTCTACTGTTTGGCCCTATGAAGATGATACCCTTCTTCTCGCACGTATCTGCAAAATTTTCATCCTCAGATAAAAATCCGTAGCCGGGGTGAATCGCATCTGCTCCAGCCGTCGTTGCAGTTTCAGTAATCTTTTTCGTATTGAGGTAGCTTTCTGAAGCAGAAGAGGGACCGATGTGATATGCTTCGTCAGCTCTTTTTACATGGAGAGATCGCGCATCTTCATCGGAGTAAACGGCGATGGCCTTAATTCCAAGCTCCTTGGCCGCACGGATAATTCTAAGAGCTATCTCGCCTCGATTTGCAATTAAAATACTGGAAATAACTCGGCCCATTATTCTCGCCACTATCTACAAATTTATGTTGCCGTGTTTTCTTAACGGTCTAGAATCCTTCTTGTTTGCAAACGCATCTAGTGAATGGATTATCATTGGTCTAGTCTCTGCAGGATCTACTACCGCATCAATGATTCCTTTCTCGGCTGCTATATACGGATTAGCGAACTTATCGCGGAATTCCTTGGCCAGTTTCTTTTTAGTAGTCACAGCATCCAGAGATTGTTTCAAATCTCTTCTATGTATTATTGTAATGGCTGCCTCGGGACCAAGAACGGCGATTTCGGCGGTAGGCCATGCACAATTCAAATCCGTACCTAAATTTTTACTTCCCATTGCAATATACGCACCACCATATGCTTTACCAACTATACAAGTTATCTTAGGAATTGTCGCCTCACAGTATGCATAAAGTAGCTTGCTGCCGTGTCTAATTATTCCATTGCTTTCTTGATCCGCTCCCGGCAGATAACCAGGAGTATCCACAAGAGTAACAATTGGAATATTAAATGAATCACAAAATCTAATAAAACGCGCTGCCTTGCACGACGAATTGATATCCAATGCGCCGGCCAGGTACATAGGTTGATTAGCTACAATTCCGACAGACCTGCCGCCCATCCGTGCAAACCCCACAACTATATTCTCTGCAAACAATTCGTGAACTTCAATAAATTCGCCGCTATCCGCAATCGACTTTACGATTTGCTTCATGTCGTATTGCTCATACGGATTTTCAGGCAATATGTTCACAAGGTTTGGATCGATTCTATTTACATCGTCGCTTGTCTCAAACAGGGGAACCTCCTCAGCATTGTTCTGGGGAATAAAAGACAATAGTGTCTTAATTTTATCTATGCAATCATACTCATTTTTGGCCACAAAATGTGCTACGCCAGATTTTGAGGCGTGCGTCCTAGCGCCGCCTAATTCTTCGAATGACACATCCTGGCTCAGGACTTCTTTTACTACTTCCGGGCCGGTTACGAACATCTGACCAACGTTTTCCACCATTATGACAAAATCAGTCATGGCTGGAGAGTATACTGCTCCACCTGCACAAGGGCCCATACTGGCTGTAATCTGGGGAATTACACCTGAAGCCATTGTATTTCTAAAAAAGATATCGCCGTACCCGTCCAAGCTCATCACACCTTCCTGAATTCTGGCGCCCCCGGAGTCTATAATACCGATGAGTGGCGCGCCAGATTTCAATGCGTGATCCATTAACTTGGAAACTTTTCTTCCCGCCATTTCGCCCAATGAACCTCCTAAAATTGTAAAGTCATAGGCATATACGAAAACCCGACGGCCGTTCACATAGCCAAACCCTGTGACAACACCGTCTCCATAGTATTTTTTTTCGTTTGTATCTTCGCTCCGATGTGTAACGTATTTGTCTATCTCAACGAATGTATTCGCATCCAAAAGAATGTCAATTCGTTCTCTGGCTGTTAACTTGCCTTTCGAGTGTTGAGCTTCGACCTTCTCCGGTCCCCCGCCACCCTCCGCCAATTTTTTCAGATGATACAGTCGTTTGATTTTTTCATCGTGCATGTAGAAATGCATTTAATGCCTATCCTGCCTATATAAATTCATTACAGTAAAGGGCTACACCCAAATCTTTTGATAAGAGGATGCCAGCTATTGATCCTGCATTATGTCACATTTTGACTCAACTAAAGAATTTAAAAAAGAATCAATCCTTGAATTCAGTCTCTAAGTCCTGCCCTTCCACCGCGGGCTCGGCGAAAGTAGATCATACCTAAATTATAATTTTCAAATAAAGCCTGGAGAGCCTCAATTTCTCCCATAAGCAATCTAATCTTTAAGCTATTCCGTTCAGGATTTTTCTTTAATTTTTCTAACTGTTCATTTTTTTCCACTAACATCTTTGCTATGTCTCGCTCATAATCACTTGACATTCTTCGAAGCCTTACAATTAATTCCGATTTTAATCTTTGCTATTCTATTCACATCCCGTGGTATCTCGGAGTACGTTAGCGTGCAATCGGCTTAAAGCACAGAATCTACGAAAGCAATTATGTGCACTTGGTGTTTGAAGCATCTTCTTTAATCGAATAAAAATTAGTTGCACTATCGATAAGATCATTCAGGATTTGTTCTTTCAGTGGGTTACGAAATATGGATATATTATTCGACTGAAAAATGTTATACGGATTATGCTCGTTTGTGCAACCGCTACTTATTATTTATCAGTAGTCTTGCAAAAATGATCATCCATTTAAATAAAAAAAGTAACCTAGATCCAACCTGCGTTGGTTTTGGTCTGCATCTACTCTAGACTTTCATTGTCCCATTCATGTTCTTTTGCAAAAGTGCAAAAAGGTCTCTCCTATTTAGTTCGTTGTACCAATATTGATTATAATGACTAATAGTCAGGAACAGAAATTCTAAGAATGGCTTGTTCTGAAAATCCTCAGGAAGCATGTCAAGAGCAAGCTTGGCTTCGTCGAGGTAATTTTTCCCCTTTTTAATTGTAAGTTCAAACCCTTTTTTGACATCTCCGCTCAAGATCGAAAAAAACAGAGGCCATGATGGAATCTTGATGCGACCATTTCTAATTGCGTCTTGGATTTCATTTCCGCAGCCCACAGATTCGCCAGCCTTTGCCATGCCTAGGTGAAAAATATCAGCCAGTGGTCGACGGTTTAGTGCCATGTTTCTACCAGCTGTTCCCATTATTGCTCGGTACTTCTTGTAACAACCTATCATATTTTCGTCGCTTATTGATTCAGGTTTTGTTTTCAGCTTTGTGTCTATATATTGGCCAATTCTTGCGTCCTTAAAGCCTTCTTCGAAGGCCTTTATGATAGATTCTCCACCTTGTGAAATTTTCTGCCTTGCGATCTCGAGGATGTACGGATTCATCAACTTGTAGTCATCCAGGTAGTCGAGGTCCTCATCTTTATCAATGATCCTGTCCATCGGTTCACTAAGATCAATAGCAATAATATGGCCATCTATAATCGCGTTCCTCATTTCCGTCGGAACCGTTTCTTTTTGATACTGTGATGCACCGTCAAATAACGCGCGTAGTACAGGAAAGGTCATGATTACAAAATTAGAATTTAAGAGCCTGTCCACACGGTCGGCTAGTACCTCAGGTTTCGATATTCTTGCCCTCACCTCATCGATTTTGTGATCATCCAAGCCTAATTCAGGCGATCCTATTTCCTCGGTAAATTTCTTGAGTGTAACTGATGGATTAGTGTCAGAAATGATCTGCGTGTGTAATGAAAGTAAATATCTCTTCGTGAAATCTCGAAATTCTTGTTCATTATTTTGGTTATATTTATGAAATTGCTTGTAGCCCTTCTCACGGAGGATGATATGTTTTAGAATATCTTTCCCTGATTTGGTACTCATCAGAGCGCTTTTCTTGAAGATGAATTCGTCCTTACTGCTCATGTATGAGTTTCAGTATAGTAGCTCGTTATTTAACTTTAATACGGCGATATCATCAAAATACTTAGTATCACTCAGAGCTTAAGTACGATTATTAACATACTCATAGTAACGAAATATCCATTCCTCTCTATCGGGAAGCCATAGCGATGCGCTCTTGTTCGTTCTTCTTCTTTATTGCATGACTTGACATATCATTGGTTGCCGCCGAAACTATTTCTTTGGCTAGAGATTCATCAATTGTTTGAGGATTGGAGTGACTCGATTCTCGTACACCCTCAGCTATGAATCTAAGGGCAAGATCAACTCTACGTAGCGGCGCGACGTCTACTGATACATGATACACTACACCCCCGTATACTATACGAGTAGTGTCCTCATTTGGCGATGCGTTTTCGATGGCGCTTACAAGCAATTCCACCGGATTTTTTCCTGTCTGTAAATGAATTATATCTAGGGCAGTTCTGATTACAGTTAACATCTTTGCTTTTTTGCCACCCATCCTGCCTGTATTTTTTGCATATCTTTTTCCGAAATGCATCATCTTGTTAGCCAATCTTTCTACAATGTTTACATCTGCTTTCTTAAACCTCTGGCGGACATGTCTGCCGGACGTACTCGGAATAACAGCCGGTTTTAAAGATATTACTTTTTGAAGGCCTAAATCCTTTATTTGGATTTTGTCAGTAACCCATTTGTTGAATAACAATATATTAACATGTTCTTTACCACTCATTTCTGCTATCTCCTCGGTTTCTCTTTCTTACCTCGAACAAGCTCATTTAAGGAAACCCCGTTCACCTTAAAAACTTGCCATCTGACACCAGGTATATCCCCCATTGCTCCACCCATTGACCCACCAATGCCTTCTAGTATGACCTCATCGTGTTCGTCGACAAAATTTAATGCACCATCCCTTGGGAGAAAAGCAGTGATTGATTTCCCGTTTTTGATTAGCTGGACTCGCACACACTTTCTGACAGCGGAGTTAGGTTGTTTTGATTCTATACCGACCTTTTCCAACACAATCGCCCTCGCCTGTGGCGCACCCTCCAAAGGATTGGCCTTCTTATCCAACATTAGCATCCTTCTCTTGTAGTACTTGTTGGACCATTTGCCCCGGTTCCTTTTCGTTCGTAAAACTCGCCCTGCAAATAAGCCTAGTGGAGATCTACCCATTCAAAAATTCACCTGATTAGTGCTTTCTGTGCTCTGTTCAGGGCTCACGATCAGAACATTAGATATTTGGAAGTAACGTTTTGCCAGTAGCCTTGCTTTCTCTGCATTCCTGCCCTCGCGACCTACAACAACCCCTTTTCTCTTTGGGTCGACAAAGACAACAGCATGTTTTGATCCATCGGATCGTTCGTTAATCTTAATGTCATTAACCATTTCAGAGTTCAAAATATTACGAATAAATTCAGACGCGTTATCAGAATACTCCACTAGCTCAACTTTTTTTGCAATGACATTCTGTAATTGCTTAATTGTTGCTCCCCCTTTACCAATTGCTAGTCCCATATGACCTTTGTTAACGATAAAAATAACACGCTCCATTTTGTCGTCAACAATGCAATCTCTAGCACTTGCACTTGTAATACTCTGGAATAAAGATATCAAACGAAATTCGTCAGGAGTCAGTTTGATCTTTTCAGTCATTTCATAATACCTCTACGATAAGTGCAATTTGAAGGGTTCAAACGACAATTCATGCTGATTGCTACAGTCCAATTTAAGTCTTCACGGATACTGATACCCTTAGCGTACCGGCGCAGCAACCTAACATGACGGATTATCCTTCGAAATCGGAATTTATACAAATTGATCCCCACTCTTCCCTCCTCATTTCTGATAAATAGTTCACACAGCTTTTCAGGAGAAACCTGATTTGGGACTAGGTCTATATTTCTCGTTTTCATCAGCGTGTCTATCCGTTAAAGTTTTCTCTTGGTATGAAAGGCTATTCGCTCTTAAGCGCAACCACAGCAACTCTGAAAGGTTTACCGCATAGTTTGCCTAACTGCGTGGAATTACCATCAAACTGATAAATCGGAACTCCTGCGGCTGGGGCCTGTAGTTCAAGGTCTCGTCTGGTTTTAGCATCAGCAGACCTTGAAATTACGATAAGTTTTGACCCTTTTATAGACTGGAGTGCCTGTTTATGGCCACATTTGAATTTGCTACCGGCAACTGCTTCTTTAAGTGCTTTCTCTATCTTCAGCATTTTTTTCTTTCACCTGCATATAGAGATCTACCATTCCTGTGCCCACAGGTACAGTAGCACCTACTATAACGTTTTCTGTCACACCTCTTAATGTCTCTACTTGTCCTTCAAGTGAAGCCCTGGCTATAGTCGGTACTGTGATTTCGAAAGCCGCGCGTGCTAAAACTGAAGTCTTAGTTCCAGCAATACCGTGTCTACCGATCTGCTGCAAGTAACCTTTTGAGGTCATAAGATCCGCTACTAGCATTATATGCCTAATGTCGACTTCCAAACCCTGCTCCTCTAATGTGTTAGTGATCTCTTTTACCAGAGCGGTTCGCGCAGCTTCAATTCCGAGTGTCTGCCATATTTCATACACGTTATTGGTCGTGATTCTAGATGTGTCAATCCCTTCGATCGCCACCACTTTTGAAAGGTTCGATCCAGCAGTCTGAATGACCCATTCCTCCTCTTGTTTTACGATCGTCACCCTTTCAATATCAGGCACTCCTTTTACTCTTGTATTTAGCAGCTTATTCTTTAAGGCGAGAAGAGTCTGTGCATCGGGCTCGCCAGGGATAGCCAATTTGATTAAAAATTTCTTTTCATTCATAGAGATCTCGTATTTCTTTTTGGACCCTTTCAGTACCAGATAGACATCTTGTAACTCACAGCCTCGCTCTGCAAGCTTCGTTTCTGATAGGTGGAACGTAAGATCCCCTCCGTAATCAACGTCAGTCTTTTCAACCAAATCGCTTACCCGGGTATAGATTATTTCCTTAGCTACCTCCAGTGCTTTTTCTCTGCTTATCCGATATTCCTTATCAAGATATATATCCATCGTGGGCGTTACAGGCTTTTTCCTAGCGTCTACTAATTCGATCAGTCTTGGCAATCCCAGTGTTACATTTCTTTCCTTAACTCCTGCAAAGTGGAAGGTCCTAAGAGTCATCTGCGTGCCAGGTTCGCCTATCGACTGTGCCGTGACGACTCCTGCAGCTTCTCCAGGATCCGCCATCGCCCTGGTAGTCAGATCAAGTGTTTTTTTCAGAACCCTATTAATCCCTTCCCTACTCAACCCGTTTTCGGAAAGAATGGTTTGCAAGTCATTCTGTATTTTTGGATTAAGCTCTGTTGCATATCTTGCGACAGCTGTTCTTATTTCCTGCTCCGTTGCCCTTCTGCCATCGTCTTCAACGATCTCGCTTCCAATTAGCCTTGAAATATTGACGGCTTCGCCGTGGTCACTCTTTGCTGGATCAATCCCATCTTCACCATACAAGTACTGAATTATATTTCCATGAGGATCTCGTACAGTTTGATCATATTCTATTTTTAGATGTTCCAGAGCATTTATCAGTCTTCTCTGCATGTACCCTGATTGTTGGGTTCTCACCGCAGTATCGACCAAACCCTCTCTCCCTCCCATTGCGTGGAAGAAGAATTCCAAGGGGTTTAACCCGTCTCGGTAATTTGATTTCACAAATCCTTTTGCATCTGGGTTCGTATCATTAGTTTTAAAGTGAGGTAGGGCTCTGTTACGGTATCCTTTGTAAATCCTCCTTCCCCTAATAGATTGTTGACCTAAAGCCGCCGTCATTTGGCCTATATTAAGAGTAGAACCCCTAGCGCCGGTGGATGCCATTATGACTCCTGAATTGTTGTCTGGAAATGCTCTGTCGGCCGATTTTCCTGCTCTATCCCTTGCTCTCGACAATTCATTAACAACATAGAGTTCTAAGGCGTCCTCTGGGGCCAGTCCTCTTGTTAACGGTAGTGAGCCATCCTTGTATTGTTGAATAAGATCATGAACCTTCTCATATGCCTTTTGAATAACATTTGTAATCTCTTCCTTTTTTTCAGGCTCTAGCCAGAGGTCAGAATAACCGTATGAAAAACCTCTATGAGTGATATATGTCTTCAGCATAATCAGTATCGAATCAAGAAATCTCCGCGCAATATCATTACCATAATCTTTCACAATTCTATGGAGGACGCTATCTGGCTCCTCAGCCCCGATCGAGGCCTTATCGATGACTCCGCTAAGTAGCTCCCCATTCTTTATGACAACATCCCTTCCTTCGCCTTTAATTGCTTTGTTCCATTTTGAAGTGATCACGAAGTTAAAATCCCGAGGGAGAAAAAGGCTGAAAAGCTGTTTCCCAGAAAACAATTTTTCTCCATCTTTGTTAACGTGCGGTTCAGGTAGGGTACCTTTATATCCGCCTATCAGTGCAAAGTTTGCAAATTCTTCTTTCGTCAGGGTGGTGTCATCACTAGTAAGAAGAAATGCACCGGTGATGAAGTCCCTTATTCCGCCTATAATCGGCCCTCCGTACCTAGGCGATATCAATTGATCTTGGACTCTCATTAATAGAGCTGCTTCAGCTCTTGCTTCTTCGCTTTGTGGAACATGAAGGTTCATCTCATCTCCATCGAAGTCCGCATTGTATGGAGGACATACCGCCGGATGCAACCTGAAGGTACGATACGGGAGAACCCTAACATAGTGCGCCATGATTGACATACGATGTAGCGACGGTTGTCTGTTGAAAATCACGATATCTCCATCTGCAAGGTGCCTTTCAACCATATAGCCGGCAGCAAGAGAATCAGCAATTATCTTTCTATCATTAACATAATCAAGTCTTATCTTCACACCATCCGGTCTTATAATATAATTTGCACCTGGATAGATATTTGGCCCGTTAATGACTAATTTTTTTAATTCATCCGTATTCCACTGAGAAATTGTTTCTGCAATAGTGAGTTTTTTAGCCACATCGACCGGTACGCCGACCTGAGAGATTCCAAGATTCGGGTCGGGTGAGATTACAGTTCTGCTCGAGAAATCTACTCTCTTTCCGGACAGGGATCCTCTAAACCGTCCCTCTTTACCTTTCAGCCTTTGGGTAAGCGTCTTCAGGGGTCTACCAGAGCGGTGGTGAGCTTGTGGGATACCAGAAACTTCATTGTCAAAGTAAGTGGTAACATGGTATTGTAACAGATCAACCAAATCCTGTACGATAAGTGGTGGCGTACCAGCTTCCTTACTTTCTTTTAGCCTTTGATTAACTCGAATAATATCGACGAGTTTATGGGTCAAATCATCTTCTGATCTGATCCCAGTTTCTAGAATGATTGAGGGCCTCACCGTCACCGGTGGTACTGGCAGGACTTGAAGCACGAACCACTCCGGTCTCGCAGTCTTTGGATCGTACCCCAAGAGCGCAAGGTCTTCATCCGAAGTATGCAACAGCCTCTCCCTAATAGTGATAGGAAGCAACCGATTTTCGCCGGCATCAGTCTTCTCTACGAAGATTGTCGGTTTTGTAAATACAAGATCGTTTTGCTCTTTTTGGCAATGAGGACAAATCCTTACCTTCTTGGCTTTTTCGATGATGTCTGCCTTGACGTTATCCAACGTGATAACTGCATATGCAGCTTTGCTATCTCTCAGATGCTGGTATTTCGCGAGTTCTTCAACGCCAAGTTTTAGCCTATTACATGATCTGCAGGTGATTAAGAGCAGCTTATGTATATCGTCGACGAAAGCGATGTGTAAAACGGGCTCAGCTAATTCGATATGTCCGAAATGACCGGGGCATTTCGCCGATGTGTTACCGCAGGTAGCGCATTTCTGACCAGGCTCTAATGTCCCGAGTCTGTTATCCATCAATCCACCCTGGACCGACATGCCGTCTTCATCATAAGTCTCAGGCGCTGTAATCTCTGCAACGCTGAACTTGCGCACTTCTACGGGGGACCAAACGCTAAATTTAATTCCGCCAAGGACTTTTACAGGTTGTTCCATTTTCCCCAAAACACCCCTTTGCTAAACTTTCTCCTTCGCTATCAAACGGGGAGCGATGTTAAGACTCATCATCTCTTGCAACAGGAGTTTGAAGGCGTAAGCGATTACCACTGATGAAATCTTTGCCTTTTCACCGTCGACTCTGCAAACGTACCTTCGTTGCTTCACATCGTAGTAGGATAACAAGCCACACCGTTCGCAAACATTTACTTCGGCTTTGTCAGACTCTTCTAATAATCTGTCTTTGAGCATCATTGAGGCTCCGTATGCGATTAGGCAATCTCGTTCCATCTCCCCGAACCTCAGGCCACCCCCCCGTGCCCTCCCCTCTGTTGGCTGTTTAGTAAGCATCTGGACCTGTCCTCTTGCCCTGCTGTGTATCTTGTCTGCAACCATATGGTGCAGTTTTTGGTAATAGACTACACCTACGTACACATCAGCAGGAAACTTTTTGCCTGACCTGCCTTCGTACATAGCTTCCTTGCCGCTATACTTGAAGCCGTACTCCTCCAAGACACCCTTCAAATCATCTAATTTCTCGCCAAGAAATGCAGAGCCATCTACAGCACGACATCTCAAGGAAGCAGCTTTGCCTCCTAATGACTCCATAAACTGCCCAACAGTCATACGTGAAGGGAAAGCATGTGGATTTATCATAATGTCTGGTACAACACCATCTTCAGTATAAGGCAAGTCTTCTTGGCTTACCAGCATACCAATTACTCCTTTCTGACCGTGTCGCGAAGCAAATTTGTCCCCGATTTCCGGAATGCGCATGTCCCGCACTCTTATCTTAAACATTTTACCTCCCTCTATTGACTGAGTCATGATAACTGTATCCACGACGCCGTTTTCTGATGGCCTCACGCCCACTGAAGTGTCTCTGCGGTAGGGACCCTTCACCTCAAATTCCTTGTACTCTTCCATAAATCGAGGAGGAGAAGTCCTGCCGATCAAAATATCGCCGCCCGTAACAACTGCTTCGTGCATAATGGCCCCGTCTTGCTCTAGTAAACGGTATGCTTTTTCTCCCCTGAAGCCCCTGATATTAGCATCTGATGCTGGAAGCTCAAAGGTATCCTTCATGCCACCAGGGTACTGTTTCGATTCAGCTTCATACACCCTGTAAAAGAATGTTCTCCCCAGGCCTCTTTCGACTGAGGATTTGTTGAACACGACTGCATCTTCGATATTATAACCCTCAAATGGTAAAACAGCAACAACAGCGTTCTGCCCAGTTGGACGATCATCAAGACCTAGTAGATTAATTGCCTTAGTACTGACCATGGGTGTCTGTGCGTATAACATAAAATGCTGCCTCACGTAAGTGCTAGCATTCATCAAAGGTGTAGAAAAACCAAGACTCTGCTTGGCCATGGCACTTTCATACGTATTCCGCGGCGATTGATTGTGTTCAGGATATGGGATTATGGAAGCTCCTACTCCAAGAATAGCAGACGCAAATATTTCGAGATGAGTGTGTGTGTTTTCTATATGTGCCACTTCGACAGCTACATAGCAGTTCTCTTCTTCGTTTGCATCTACCAGCTCTATCATGCCCATATAGAGGAGGTCAGTCCATGATAGAAATTTCTTGCTAACCTTCTCGATTATTTCATCGGTTACGAGAGCCCTACCATCTTTAACTACTGCTAACGGTCTAAGAACTCTCCCAGCGTTACAACTTACGTAAAGGCGCTTAGTGGCATTGTCGTTCAGTGAGGAGTAAAAGTATATGCCAATATGAGGATGAATTTTTCCCGACCGCCTCATGTCTTTAAGGGCATTTGATAAGCGGCGTCCGTCCTCAGCATATCCTATTAATCGGCCGTCGACAAATATTCTAGCGCCGATACTCCTTAGTTTTTCGTTGGCCTCATCGACGTGTTCGACTCCAAATTCGTATAACTTTTCCACAATTTCCGCAGAGGAGACACTCACGGAAATCACCGCCGAAAGCGCTAAATTCTTTACTAGTCCACAATTAGAACCTTCTGGTGTTTCAGCCGGACAGATCCTACCGAAATGCGTAGCGTGCAGATCTCTTGCCTCAAAGTTCGGCTGGCTTCTGCTTAACGGAGACTGGATTCGGCGTAGATGACTGATGGTTGACATGTAATTCGTTCTATCAAGTAATTGAGTTACTCCAACTCTTCCGCGGCCCCAGTTACCAGTTGCAATAGCGTTATTGAGTTTGTCAGAAATAATGCCTGGCCTCACAGCTGCGGCAACGGCATTGATACCTCGTTTCTGACCAGATCGCTCAAGTTGGTATTTCATGTCCCGAATTAGGTTGCGGAATGCAGTTCTAAACAAGTCTGCAAGCATTTGGCCGGCAAACTTGATTACTTTATTTCCGTAGTGATCTTTATCATCGTTATCGACCCATGAGAGCTTGAGCTCGATCAGTTTACTCGTGGCTTCTCCTAGGAACAATGCCTTTTCGTGTCGGTTATCAGGATTCTTTCCGAGATGTGGGAGCAATCCCCAATCAAGCAATGTCTCTGCACGCTTTATTTGAAACTCCTCGAGCATACCCGGTGCGATTCTTTTACTGATATATACGATAGCATCCCTGCTCGTAATAATCTCGCCAGATTTCTCAAATGAAGGCTCGAGTTCATCTTGAATGGTCTTATTCAACGTCACGGCACTCGCTATATCCCTGTCTGACTCCAAACCCAAGGCCCGCACCAAGGTGATTAACGGAATATCGACAGGAGACCCTGGAATCTTCCCAACTACAGACCCATCGGGTCGCATAATCAACTCCAGTTTCGCTCTGTAACCTACGATGGAAGAATAGACTTTTGCTTTGTACAGCAATGCCCCGGTGGTCTCTTCAGAATCCACAATAATCTTGTTATAAGAGAGGTCTTCTAGGCCAACAATTACACGCTCGGATCCATTTATTACGAAGTAGCCACCCGGATCGCGGGGGTCTTCACCCAGTTCGACAAGCTTTGCATCAGGCAAATTGTGTAAGATACACGCATTAGATTTGACCATTACAGGCATATCCCCGACATGAATAAACCTAGATTCTAAAATTTTTCCATCTTCCACAATGCTACATTCAAGCATGATCGGTGATGCATAAGTAAGGTTACGGAGCCTCGCTTCCATTGGGGCAACATGTGTAATGGAACCGTCTAACTCCATTATCCTTGGTTGTTGTAATTTTATTTTCCCAAGCTTAATTTTATATGGATATTCAGCCGTCTCAATTTCAATTTCTCCAACTTCATCGATGATACTCTGCAGTCCACGTTCCATGAATTCGTTGTAAGAATTTAAGTGCTGTCTGGCAATGCCATCTCTTCGTAAAACATCATTAATTATCGGCCACATCATAATAAATCAAGCTTCTACCACATAGCGGTAATATACACTTTCACCTGCGGTGGCGCTTTTCCGGGTAATTTTTAGTATATCACCAGGTCTCACGTCTAGATCCACTATTCCCTTATCATTTATCATTATGTATGGGAGCTGACTTGGTTTCGTATTATATTTTTTTAAAATTTCCTCTGCTTGACTCTTCGACAAAATTTCGTGTTTCGGTTGATATGTATGATTGGTAATCTCTACTACTTTTTTCTCGATAGACAACTTTCAACAACATCTCCCATATTCATCGGGTGACAAGCAGAGACAGATAGTCCACTTCGTCATCCTCGAATCCTCATGTATCATTCGCATGCATATATAAGTATATTGTAATATCTCACTTCGATGAGACGAACTCCCAAAGAAAAGAGTATGACTAGCTATACAATTGTTGCACGGATATTGATTGTTACGAATACGTATTGTAATCAGCTTAGGGTCGATATAAGGGAATGCGTTTGGTCAAGCAAAGGAGAATGGCAATGTAGACAGCCTGGTGAACGGTAATAGCGCTATTGGCTTATAACTTTAGCAAGTGGAGGAATTATCAATAATATTACTGCCTGGCTTACGCTAAAGTATTTCTTCGATCTCGAATGGCGGTTACCGTCCTACCTCGTAGTGATACTGTAGACCTTTGAATAGCGAGGTTGCTTTTTTCGATTTTTGAAGATAGTCGATGGAATAAGAAATACTACTTTATTCCTACAACGCAATTTATTTTGACAAGAATCTTTCACAAGACAGCTACCAGCGTACTGCCGGAGTTTGGTACAGAACATCCGATACTCTGGACTACGAATAATTGCAATCATTGCACTGCTGAGCTCAGTATTCTGCGAAATAGCACATCCTGTGTGCTACGGGTAACAGTAGTATGAAAATGGTCATAAGTTTTTTCTGTCATCATTATGAATATACTAACGATTTATGATCATTTTTTCTCCTCCTCACCACGTCTTTCTCGTCGTGCTGCTGCCTCTGCAGTCCTAGCCTGATAGAATTATTGTTTCATGTTGGCGTAACAAGTGCTGAATCTTACTTACAACTAAGCCTGGACTGTTCTTGTTTGTTCTCTCAACTTCAACAATGCAAGATCCGCCGCAGATGATACAAGAATTTTATGGTTTTTGCCGTGTTTGGCTAGCAACTTTTGCAAAACATCCATCGTTCCGCCATAAGTTTCAAATCCTAGCTTCTTTAGATAATATTGTGGCAATGTCGACAAGATTCCTAAATCGTATTGATGGCGCAGGTTTTGTATATATACGAGATGCTCTAGGCCTGGTACATAGAACCCTTTCTTGTCGAGGTCTTCAATTTTCATCTTACCTTCCACAAACATTTGCATAGCTCCTTCTCCTAAGCCGTCTCGATTTTCAGCCAACAAAATAATGGAACCTCCCTCTTGGATAGCATGCACGGAATTCCATAGTAAATTCAATGAGGCCGTAAGATTCGAGAAGTCCATTTCATTGCTTCCGGCAACTATAGCGGACTTGGCGTAATCTACTTCAACCGTCGTAGCTGAGGTTAACTTTTGTATAGCATTTCGGAATCCATCACAAATATTTCCACAATAGATTCCTGAAATGCCTGAATTACTTGCTATGAGTTCGACAGATGAAGCCGAAAGCTTTTCTGAAGCAGAAAGAGCGACTGCCAATGGGGGACAGTCAACCCCCGGGTTAGGTAGATTGCTCTGTCTCGATTCGAAAGCCGCTAGCATACGGTCCTGCATGTAATATCGCAGAAGTATAGTTGGAGTGCCGCTGAATCCAAAAAGTGGATCGTAAGAGGTCCGAGAAACAAAAATGACATTTTCGTACCGTCTACCTAGGAAGAGAGGACAGTCGTGAGAGCCCAGGTTAAAACCTTCGTTACTTTCCATATTCGGTAGTTTTCGTAGAGCATTAACATGCACCCCTTCGAAGCCTCTAGACTGTATGACAACCTGAAGCATCTGGATAATTCTTTGGACCGGTTTTGATCTAGAGAGCGCCAAAATTAGCATATTGTTAGACATGGGTACATTGCCTAGTGTCGCTGCAATATCCTCGTCCGACATTAATGGAATATCAGGAACCACCTGAGTAAGAAGATTTCCGAACTTGATGTCGAGCGCAACATCTGTTGTACCGTATTTAAGCCAAATCTCTGGCATGACAATAAAAATAAAACATAAAATAAAACTTTTTCAGATCAAATTATGTGGGGTGCCTATGTCCCAAATCGTTGATCGCTGCTAGAATCATGATATAAGAGCATGAGTTGGGTAGATTGGCTAACTCTCATATATCATGAGATTTTTTTCTTCCAACAGAGTGTGAAGAGCATGCACTGCTCTATATACCTCACTTTCCTTCTTGGCTCCAGTACAGACTAGTTTGCCGCTAGCAAATAGCAAAATCACCGTTTTTGGATCTAACATCCTGTGTATCAATCCTGGAAATTGCTCGGGCTCATACATACTTCTCGGGAGAACCCTGGCTGCTAGTTCTAGATGAATCTTGCCACCTAGACTGGCAGAGGCAACAATGTTTTGGATTTCAATTTGGGGCTCGTGTTCTACGGGGATACCACCTTTCTTTAACTTTTGAACGACATTCCTTACAGCCTTTATGGCTTGTTCTTCAGACTTTGCGCCAGTGCAGACCATCTTACCCGAGCTAAAAATCAGAGTGGCAGTCTTAGGCGATTTTAACCTGAAAACAAGTCCAGGGAATTGGTCAGGATGGTATTCGACATCTGGGAATAGTTGTGTAATTAGGTTTAAGTTTACCGTTTGGTTAACGGTTGCCGACGCAACCACATTTTCTATACTAACAATGGGTTTTGTTTGAGGCATACTAGATGGCCTTTATAAAGGGGCTGTATATATACCTGTGTATGTCTTCGTATCGCAAATCCCCATTAAGCTACATCAATTTCTAAAAGCTGAAATTCAGTCATTATAGGCGTTGAGATGTGACAAATGACAGATCCATCAGCAACCACGCGGACAAGTCCTTAACTCCTCTAAGCTAATACCTTGCCTGAGAGTATATCATATTTTATGATTAGCAAATGGCCGCTTCTTAGTTTATGGTCATCAGCATCCGAATGAAATACGAATCTGCTTTTACACTGATAACATACCCACAACATGTGGAGGTCTTCTGCGTGCATCCAGTAAACCTCATCAGCAACGTCCTTGCATTTAAGAGGTAAGTAATCATCTAATAGTGGTTTTGTTTGAAGCTTTCTTCATTCTATTCAAAGTAGTTTTATCCTAGAATGCGTCTACTATATCTAACCTCCTAAACAGTTGTAGGATCAACGGTCTGTAATAAAATGCGGTTCTTGTTATCTACCGCATCCAGTAGAGAAGGGTTTCCAAGATTTAACCAGGTTGATAAGAAAGAGTAGGAGCATCTCCCCATAGACGATTGCCCCTAGAAAATAGAAGGTATCACAGAGCGCATCGACTATCAACGTATTTCTAGTGTAACGGTGCCCTACAGTATCAAATGGCGACCTGCGAAACAGGAATCGCGACGCAAATAATGACATTAAAAACATTTGCAGATTAATTATTCGGACTGAACACCAGTTATAGTTCACCACGCCGCCTGCCTGCTCCGATGCAGGAGAGCCACAAGCTAATAAAAAAGATCCAAATTACAAAGTAATATACCCTCGTACGCGTATGCAGCATACACTAAATCTAACCCCGTAAAGCATATAACGGTACTTTGCTGCATACTCATGATGTCGATCCCTAAGATCCAACTCTTTTCATTTTTGACCCACATTTAGGGCACGCAGCTTGATTGTGTTTTGTTCCACAACTCATACAATAATAGCTTAACGAATTATAGCCAAACATTGACGCACCAGACATTCCCATTCTTCTCAGAGTTCTTTTCCGTACATAGAAACTGAGCAGGATGAAGACCGCGATAATTATAGGTAAAGAATAAGGAAAAGGTATAAGAAATGAGATGACGAGACTTATACCAAGCGAAATACCAATCCAGAGCAATTGTTGTGAGAGGAATTGTTTATTATCACCGCTCAATATTTGTCAAGTGATATACTTGTTACTCTTTAAAATATCTTCTTCTTCACGGAATAAAGACAATAAACTTTACTTCTTCCGCAAAAACAGCATGATTTAAATTACATTGCAGATACATGAGGATTACATCGACCAAACCGATGGGGAACAGTCCTGGATGAAGTGCAATTTGTGCTTCATTCAGGGCATTAGTTTTATCTCAGGCTGTTCATTAATAATTTCTGATGTAGTTTTAATGTTATAATATAGCATGATTACACTTACTTCTGCAAGTGCATCCGATCCTCCCAGTAACTCTAAAGACTCAAGATTTTCTTCCGGCTAACGGACTGAACCGGCAATATCTTAATATTTATTACATTAAAAAACGTAAGTTTAGACCGTCAAATATAGATTAATCCGCATTCTCGCTTAGCAATGTTCTCTACGTATCTCAATGCATGCCTTTTTGGCTGACCACTACGTCTAGTTTATTGCAGGTGCGTTGGGTTATTGGAAATGGCGGGCTGAACACCTCGCCGAAGCTTGATGCGTACACCCCCATCCCATCAACGCCATCTTCTATGGCCACCCTTCTCCTTTCGGAAGGTTGTCTTTTCTCGGGAAAGGCTTCCTCCTTAGATGCTTTCAGGAGTTATCCTAGACAGCTTAGCTGCTCAGCGTGCCCTGTCGGACAGCTGATAAACCAGAGGCTGCGTTGCCCTGTTCCTCTCGTACTAGGGGCAACTTCCCCTCAAACAACCGCGCCCCTGTCAGGCAGAGACCGACCTGTCTCACGACGGTCTAAACCCAGCTCACGTTCCCCTTTAATGGGCGAGCAGCCCCACCCTTGGCTCCTGCTGCAGAACCAGGATGGGAAGAGCCGACATCGAGGTACCAAACCGCGGGGTCGATAGGAGCTCTCGCCCGCGACGAGCCTGTTATCCCTAGGGTAACTTTTTTGTCACCATCAGCCCCCAATAGTGAGGTCATGATGGATCGCTAAGCCCGGCTTTCGCCTCTGAATTCCGTATCATTGGGAATCCAGTCAGACTGGCTTATGGCTTTGCCCTCACCGGCGGATTTCTGTCCCGCCTGAGCCAATCTTTGGGCCCCCTCGATACTTTTTCAAGGGGGTGCCGCCCCAGCCGAACTGCCCACCTGCCGTTGTCCCCGTTAGAACGGGTTAGCGAAACGGTAACGAATGGCTGGTGTTACAACGGCGTCTCCATTAACCCCGGAGGATTAACTTCGCTGACTCCCAGCTACACTCTGCATACGCAACCATAACGCAACAACAGGCTGCAGTAAAGCTCCACAGGGTCTTCTCTCCCCGACAGAGGTTTGTGGACTGTTCGTCCACATTATGTGGCTTCACCGGGCTGTAGGCAGGGACAGAGGGGCCCTCGTTGTTCCATTCATGCACGTCGGAACTTACCCGACAAGGCATTTGGCTACCTTAAGAGAGTCAGAGTTACTCCCGGCGTTTAGCGGCCCTTAGCCCAGTTGAACCCGGGTTTTAGGTACCGCCACTGGCCAGGATACAGAGGCCATTCTCATCCTTTCGGACTAGCGACCACCTGTGTTTTTATTAAACAGTCGGGACCCCCTTGTTACTGCGACCTGCAGCTCCTGCTCCTCGCAAAAGCTGCAGGCACTCCTTATACCATAGGTACGGAGCTATTTTGCCGAGTTCCCTTGCCTTACGGTATGCCCGACAGACCTTAGACTACTAATCCAGGGCACCAGTGTCGGATCTCGGTACGGTCTTGGAAGTATCTTCCTTCTCCCGCTTTCATTGTCTCCTGGAATCAAGCGAACCCTCCTTGCGGAGAGCCATTCATACCTCGTCCAGGTTCTCGCCATTGCGGCACTCCCCCAGACTCGAATACTTAAACAGAACGACGGTTCTGCTCGCCCTATCCTGAAGCAACGGGAAAGGTTTTAACGATTTTCCAAGGCACTGGAATATTAACCAGTTTCCCATTCGGACAGCTCTGTTGAGGCTGTTCTTAGGACCGGCTAACTCCCGGCTGACGACGCATTGCCGGGAAACCCTTGCCCTTTCGGTCGCCGAGATTCTCACCCGGCTACGCTGTTACTGCCGCCAGGATCTGCAATAGTTAGATCGGTCCACTGGACTTCACAGCCCAGCTTCTACCCAATCACTACGCCCACCTACCACGCACCGGCATTGCCGGTGGTCTAAAGTATCGGTAGTCTACTTGAGCCCCGTCCATTTTCGGGGCTTCCGAGCTCGGCAGGTGAGCTGTTACGCACTCTTTAAAGGATGGCTGCTTCTGAGCCTACCTTCCTGCTGTCTCTGCCTGAAAACACCCTTCTGTTTGACACTTAGCAGACATTTGGGGACCTTAACTTTAGTCTGGGTTGTCCCCCTTTCGGTTATGAGGCTTACCCCACATAAACCCGTCTCCTAGTCTCTACGACGCTTGTACATTCGGAGTTCGAATGGATGGCGAGCCCTTTCGGGCCCTTACCGTCCTATCGGTGCTCTACAGAGCAAGCCGTCTCCACTAAGGCAGGACTGCGATCCACTTCGGTGGGAACTAGCGATCACCGGACTAGATTGGTTTTTGACCCCTAATCCCAGATCAGGGGACCGATTTGCACGTCAGGACCCTTGCAGACCTCCAGCGGGCTTTCGCCCGCCTTCGTCTTGTCCAGGAATAGATCGTCCGGTTTCTAGCCTTACTGCCATGACTCTAGACCCTTTCAGATCCTTCGCCTCGCACGCAAATGCTGCGCGAATTTGGTTTCCCTTCGCTTTCCCTGTGTAAACAGGTTAAGCTCGCCATGACAGCAAACTCCCTGGCCCGTGTTTCGAGACGGAACGCACAACTCTAGAGGGCTTCAGCTCCTTGCGGAGCCTCCACCCAATTCCTTCCAAGCTGTGCACGTCTGTAACCGGTTGGTTTCAGGAGCTTTTCACCCCCCTTCCGGGGTACTTTTCAACTTTCCCTCACAGTACTAGTATGCTATCGGTCTTGATTAATATTTAGCCTTGGATGCTACTTTCACCCGTTTTCACTGGCCACTGCCAAGGCCAGTTACTTTTGTTATGGCGGAATCCTGTCTCTATACGCCTACGGGGGTATCACCCTCTACGCCAACACATTCCAGAGCACTTTGGCTCCAAAAACAGCATTCCATTTGCCATAACCCACCACATCTCCACCACGTTACCATGAAGGATTCAGTTTAGGCTCTTCCGTTTTCGCTCGCCGCTACTAACGGAATCTCTGAGTGATTTCTTTTCCTCGTCCTACTCAGATGCTTCACTTCGGACGGTTCGCCCTCCCATGCGTAAGCAAGGGAGTGTAATGAGAGATCTCATTCGGAGATCCTGGGCTCAACGGTCGCATGCACCTACCCCAGGCTTATCGCAGCTTGCCACGTCCTTCATCGCTTATCAAGCCGAGTCATCCACCAACCGGCGTCTTTGCACCAGTTTTCCCAGCGTAGTCTAAAGCATTGAAACTTTACGTGAACATTGTAAAGCCACATTTTATCTATCATTGTTGTCAGACGATTATGTCTAACAATCATTTGAGAGATGCAGATTTATCCTATACATGACAGTCATTGCAAACTTGCGTTTGCTCGGTCCTTCATTCCCTGCATATCATGCAGAGAATTGCATTCGTACGTACACTGGCACATAACCCTTTACACTTAAGTTGCCGGCCTTAATCGAAGGAGGTGATCCGGCCGCAGGTTCCCCTACGGCCACCTTGTTACGACTTCTCCCTCGTTGCTGACCCCAGGTTCGATAGTGCCAATTAGACACAACCTCGCCAAGAACCAACTTCGATGAAGCGACGGGCGGTGTGTGCAAGGAGCAGGGACGTATTCACCGCGCGATGATGACACGCGGTTACTAGGGATTCCATATTCATGAGGGCGAGTTTCAGCCCTCAATCATAACTGAGGTAAGGTTTAGGGATTGCCTCCTCCTTTCGGAATAGGAACCCATTGTCCTTACCATTGCAGCCCGCGTGTGGCCCGAGGGTTTCGGGGCATACTGACCTGCCGTAGCCCCCTCCTTCCTCCGCCTCAGCGGCGGCGGTCCCTCTAATTAGCTCTGCTACTCCTGAGAATAGCAGTAGCAACTAGAGGTAGGGATCTCGCTCGTTACCTGACTTAACAGGACACCTCACGGCACGAGCTGGCGACGGCCATGCGCCTCCTCTCAGCTTGTCTGGTAAAGTCTTCAGCTTGACCTTCACTCTGCTGTCGCCCCCGGTAAGATTCCCGGCGTTGACTCCAATTGAACCGCAGGCTTCACCCCTTGTGGTGCTCCCCCGCCAATTCCTTTAAGTTTCAGTCTTGCGACCGTACTCCCCAGGCGGCAGACTTAACGGCTTCCCTGCGGCACTGGGCTGGCACAAGGCTAGCCCATCACCGAGTCTGCATCGTTTACAGCTGGGACTACCCGGGTATCTAATCCGGTTTGCTCCCCCAGCTTTCATCCCTCACCGTCGAGCGCGTTCTGGCAAGCCGCCTTCGCCACTGGTGGTCTTCAATGGATCAAAGGATTTTACCCCTACCCACTGAGTACCGCTTGCCTCTCCCGCCTCCTAGTCCTGTAGTATCCTCCGCGGCCCATCCGTTGAGCGGCTGGATTTAACGGAAGACTTGCAGAACCGGCTACGGATGCTTTAGGCCCAATAATCGTCCCGACCACTCGGGGTGCTGGTATTACCGCGGCGGCTGACACCAGACTTGCCCACCCCTTATTCTGCACCATTTTTAGAGGTGCCAAAAGATCCCCTTAGCGGAAATCACTCAGAGTAACCCTGTCAGGCTTTCGCCTATTGCAGAGGTTTCGCGCCTGCTGCGCCCCATAGGGCCTGGGCCCTTGTCTCAGTGCCCATCTCCGGGCTTCTCCTCTCAGAGCCCGTACCGGTTATAGGTTTGGTGGGCCATTACCTCACCAACAGCCTGATCGGCCGCAGTCCAATCCAGGGGCCATGTAGATTTAAGCCATGATCCATTCCAGGAATCGTGACCTATCGTGGTTTATTCTCAGTTTCCCGAGATTATCCACGTCCCCTGGGCATGTTGACTACGTGTTACTGAGCCGTTCGCCACGCATTGCTACGTCGACTCGCATGGCTTAATCCCACTCTGATAGCAGTCGGGTCCGGCAGGATCAACCGGAGCCATTATGTTTGTTAACTTAAAGAGTACGGCCGGACAACTTTTAGTATTGTGCGGGTCATGTGACCAATGTCGGATACAATTTTTATACAATTGAATCCCCATATTGTGAGCGCAACTGGAGGTCGGTAAATCATAGAATGGCACCATGACCAAAGATCATCACCGACGCCGCCTTTAATGTTACGTTCTAGATTTATGACAACAAATTAGAATATAAATCTTGTCTCGGACTATTTGTCATTCAATCTCACACAAAAATATAATAGCTCATTTTAACCTCCATTTTTAGTTATGTTAAATTCCGAACTTGGCGCTTCCTATGAAGATAAAACTCAGACCTCCAAAAGGCTCTTTCATAAAGCCACCAAAGTGTTCGCAGGTGGAATCAACCACAACATTCGCTTTTTCAAACCGTATCCATTCTTTTCAAAATGGGCTAAGGGCAAAAATCTCTGCGATGTAGATGACAACGAATACACCGACTATTGGATGGGACATTGGTCGCTAATCCTAGGCCACTCTCCTCGTACAGTTGTAAATGCACTGTCGCAACAGCTTAGAAATGGTACTTTGTACGGGACCGCAAACCATATCTCCCTGGAGTTAGGGGAGTTAATTCAGAAACTCATGCCCGGTGCAGAGAATCTGCGTTTTTCAAGCACAGGTTCTGAGGCAACGATGTACGCTGTGCGTCTCGCAAGAGCAAAGAGCAATAAGCGTGTCATCGCAAAGATAATTGGCGGCTGGCATGGATTCAATACTACACTTATGCAGTCGGTAAACTATCCGTTCAATAAACAGGAGGGAGCGGGTCTTGTTGCGGAAGAGGAACAATTTGTCGAATCATTACCTTTCAACGACCTCGACTCTTCTATAAAGATTCTTGAATCCGCTATCGACGATTTAGCAGGCATCATTCTGGAACCCATACTTGGAGGGGCAGGTTGCATTACGCCCGATCTTGGTTACATAAAGGGTTTGCAAGAATTCGCACAGAAAAACGATATCCTTCTAATACTGGATGAGATTGTCACCGGATTCAGATTATCCATTGGAGGAGCTTCACAGAAATACAATCTCAAACCCGATCTTTTTACACTGGGCAAAATTGTAGGCGGGGGAATGCCAATAGGAATTGTTTGCGGGAAGAAGGAGGTAATGTCACTAGCAGACCCTGTCTTAATCAAAGAGAATCAGGCTAGATGCAATATAGGTGGAGGAACATATTCTTGTAATCCTATGTCAATGGCAGCAGGATTGGCAACCATCAATTATCTTAATAAAAATATGGACGAGATCTATCAGAAGATAAATGATCTTGGCGCAAAAGCTAGGGCTGGTTTGGCTAAGATATTTAAAGAGGCCAAAATCGACGTTCAAGTTACCGGGGAAGGGTCACTATTTTTGACTCACTTTCTAAATAACAAGGTTAGAAGTATAAGTAACGCCGCAGATGTGGCCATGTCTGATCTGGGACTACTCCACAGGTACCACCTGGGATTAATAACGTTGCATCAAATTTTTTTTCTGCCGTTAAAAATGGGAGCAATATCCTCAGTGCACACCGAGGGCGATATTACTCATCTACTCGAGGCTACACGATTATTGGTGAACTCTGGGATACTATCTTCGGAGAAAGACTCCTAAACCGATTGGAACAACGGATGACGTCAAAAACGCCACACGATTTATACTAGACATTATATTATTCGACTACAGCAATAGAATTGTTTCGTTCCTTACAACCAAGTCTAATTGAAAAGATACCTTCTTTGATCAAACGCCCGAACACGACTACTCGTGACGCTAACTGGCGAGCTTTGTCAGACACGTTGGGTGATCGATCTAAGAATATGAAAATATGGGTAGAAGCATACGGCTGCACAGCGAGCATCGGAGATTCCGAAATGATAACCGGGCTCTTGAAGGAGAGTGGTTATCAGGTAGGGAATAACGAAAGGGACAGTTTTCTGAGTATTATCGTAACATGTTCTGTAAAGGACGTAACCGAACACAAGATGCTTCATAGAGTAGACCAATTAATGAAAACAGGAAAACCTTTGATAATAGCCGGTTGCCTTCCCAAGGCAAACAAGAAACTTCTAGAAACTAGGTATCCTACAGCTTCCCTGCTTGGACCACACGCTATCAATCGCACAATAGATGTTGTAAAATCCACAATTTCTGGACGACGAGCAGTAGCTCTTGAGGATTCTGTGTCTAACAAAGTTAACCTGCCTAGAGTACGAGTTAATCCTGTGACCAGCATAATAGAAATAGCCAGTGGATGCATGAGTGGATGTACATTCTGCCAGACGAAACTCGCAAAAGGGCAATTAAGAAGTTATCGCATAGGAGACATACTGCGGCAATTTCGACACGATGTCAATGACGGTTGCAAAGAGATTTGGCTTACTTCAACCGACAACGGCTGTTATGGAAGAGATATCGGATCAAATCTGATTGAGCTCCTTGAATCGTGTATTAGCATAAAGGGGGACTACAAAATTCGAATCGGGATGATGAATCCGATGTTTCTTACGAACATGACTGAGAGGTTGGCAGAGCTCTTCGTAGAAAGCGACAGAATCTTCAAGTTTTTACATATTCCAGTCCAAAGCGGTAGCAACGCTATTCTTAGGAAAATGAAAAGAGGTCACACCGCGAACATATTCGTTGACGCAGTCAAAACATTTAGGAGCAGAATTCCGGAGGTGACCATCGCTACTGACGTGATTGTTGGTTTCCCCTCTGAGACTATGGAAGATTTCGAGAGAACTCTTGAGATAATAAAAGCCACCGAGCCCGACGTCGTCAATATCTCTAAATACAGTGCGAGACCAGGAACTGCGGCTGCAAAGTTTAAGAAGCTAAGTTCCCAGATTATAAAAGTCAGAAGTAAGCAGATGCATTTGCTGATTAACAATATCGCTCTGAAACGTAACGCATTATGGAAAGGGTGGGAAGGTGAAATAATTGTTGATCAATCAGATATTAGGTGGCTACGGGGGAGAAACTATGCATACAAGCCTATACATGTTCCCCGCTCACCAGGCTGTCAGATTCAACTAGGCGACAGAATAAGTGTAAAAATCCAAGAGTTTTCTAGCCATATGTTGATAGGTTGATTAGATAATAATAGAGGCCAATAGCTCAAATAGTTGTTATTATGTAGACCACCAAAACTCTTAACTAATATCTGTGCTATCCGGATGAAGGGGAAGGGTTCTGGAAGATAACTTGGCCATTGAAAAACCTATTCTAGTAATAGGTATTGGCGGCGCAGGAAGCAGGATAGCCAGAGAGGCCTGCAAAGCAATCAATTCTGAATGTGTTTTGATAAGTAATGACACAAAGGACCTAGTCGGGAGTTTTAGCTCTATTCTGATTAACCCAAAATCCTGGGTAAATCCGTCTAGTTATAAGTTAAGGTTCTATGCTCAAGATTCAGCAGTTAGAATAAGATCGGTGTTACGTGGTTTTAACACAGTGGTCGTGGTAGCAAACTTGGCTGGAAGGGGGGGTAGTGCGATTGCTCCGGTCGTTTGTAGGTTGGCAAAAGAAGAGTCTAATTCAAAAACTGTAGTGTCATTCGTCATAATGCCTTTCAAGTTTGAAAAAGATCGCGTCTTTCAAGCAGCGATCTCTCTTAAAAGAGTACGAGAAGCCTCTGACGCGACTGTAGTAATTGACAACGAGGCTTTTCTAGAAAATAATCCAGAATTATCAGCCGAAGAATGTTATCAAATCACAAATAGAGCTCTTTCTCAGACTATTGGTCTAATTTGCAGCGGCACTTACACCTATAGCGACTTGAGTTTACTATGTACCAGCAATAATATTGGCGGAGCAGAATTTTCTGCCAAGGATTCTGTTGCTATGCTATACCAGAACGCATATGCCGGCTCTGTCAAGAGTGCCATGTTATATGTCATGGGTGGGAAGAACGTTCCTCTCGGCCTTTTAAATTCGCTTTTTAATACGTTACAAGAAATCTTTAAGGATGACGGAAATGCAGGAGTTGCAATTGCAGAATCAAACTCCGACAAAACGACGGTTCATCTTCTAGCATCCTTTGACGAAACAACAAGATTTGACGCTTACGATCCTCTTTCCCGAATCATCCCGAATAGAAATGTTTTAGACTGGGATGATATGGATTGCTCGCCTGATATAGAAATGGCAATTACGAATCTCGAGTAAGAAATAATTTCGATCCAAGAGAAATCACGATTGGTTTTTTAGTGTGTGATTTGACCGCAGGATCCAATAGCTTGCGCGAATAATAAGTTGATTATTGAGAGGGAGTGATTCAGAGTATTCTATTTTATTTGGAAGCCTCAGGTCCCTCTGTTTTCGTTGTCAATTCAGGTGATTTCTTTTCTTCCGGTCCTATTTTATTTAGCTCATTCTTCGTCGCCTCATCATAAAGAGAGACCACGACTGTCCCGTCTTCATCTTTGACCAGCTTAAGACGAACCTTTCTTGGAGGATTTGTTTTACCTCTCTTCCAAATCTGCCGATTCAGATCTTGATCAAGTTTCACTTCATCGCTCTTCATACTTTTTTTTGCAAATTCCCTAATCATGTTTATAACTCGATCTGTCCTTCTATAACGGGGGGTTATCCATGCTTTTCCCAGGTTTACGGTTTCGATACGAGTTACACTTTCTTCAGAAGACAATTTCGCTAACAAACTCCTCTCAAAGGCTACCCGACGTTTACATCAGTTCTGCGCCACATGCGACGTTTAGGATTAGTCCTTACGTGGCGATGTGTTCTAATTATTACCCACGCAGGGACCGCTTTGTTTTGCATTGTACGTTTCATTAGCCTCATTTTCAAGGCCGTCTTTTTTCGGGCAGCCATATAACCGAAGAAATCAGTGATCCTATTTTTAAGTGTTGATTTCTAAGGATTATCTGTCTTAATATGTTTCATACAAAATAGAATGGGTCGACACTACAGCTTACACTTAGTCCGTAACAACTGGTTTAGATCCTAAATCGGTTATTATTCTAGCGCACAGATCGGTAGCGATGGTTAACTTCATTATGAGTAGATAACACGTGTTTTTCAGGCTAAGAACTAGATAGATGAAGCCTAGTTGTATCTGTTATTCTACTAACACCGAGTCGAACAGTGTCGATCAAAAAAACATGTACAGAAGAAGGCGGTTGGTATTACAATAATCAGTATACGAGGTCTTGAAGTGAAATCTTAAACGCTAAAGGTCGTCGATAACTAATCCTCGCCTTTCATTTGTTTTCTTGATTTGAAAATTGGTTTTATCCCAAGAGCAGAATAATCTCCTGTTGAGCAGGTAAAACAAAGCTCTTCCTTGGGAATGCCTATGGCCTTTGCTAAGTTTGTAGTACTGTTATATGCTACGTAATCTGCCCCTATTATTTTTGATATCTTATCTCCTGCCCCGGTACCTGACAGATCATTACTTGCATGTCTAAACGCTAAAAGTTCTTCTTGCGATGGAAAGTCAATGCCTGCATAGCAAGGATAGCTAATTGGAGGATATGTTATTATCATGCTAATTCGTTTAGCACCAGCTGCGCGTAATGTACGAATTATGGACATCGAGCTGTTACCCCTAACAATGCTATCGTCTACAACAACAATGTTTTTCCCATCAATCACCTCGCGAATAGGAATAATACCCTTATTAATCTCAATCCTACTTTCTTGATGAGGTTCTATGAAGCTCCGCATTGAACCTCTTCTACTGTATCTATCTTTGAGTAATCCCTCTTCGAAAGGTTTGCCTATCTCAAGTGCATATCCCAATGCCGCTGGTCTCGCGGAATCTGGCACCGGGATAACAACATCAGCATCGTGAACAGGGAATTGTTTAGCAAGGAACTTCCCAATCCTTCTCCTTGCTGCATATACATTCACACCTTCCATAATGCTGCTAGGATGGGCGAAGTATGTGTATTCAAATGCACAATGAGAATGTGGCATGTCTACAGAAAATTGTTCAGATTCAATCCCTGATAGGCTCATTTTCATAATTTCACCAGGCTCGACGTCCCGTTTAAGTTGTGCTCCGATCGCAGAGAAAGCACAAGACTCTGACGCAACAACATAGGTATTGGTCTCTTTATGATATCCCATAACAAGTGGGCGGAAGCCTTTTGGATCCCGCGCTGCATACACACATCCGGAATCAGTCAAAAAGGTAAAGCAGAACGAGCCAACCATCTCATCTCTTAAGGTAGAGACAGCCTCAGTAAAGTTGCCATTTTCAGTTGTATGCATAACAAGACGCTGCGCTGCGACCAAGGTATCGCTCATAGTTTGCGGAGTGAAAGTACATCCACCTACCATGGATGACAGTTCCTCTACATTCGCTATCGTGCCATTGTGCGCTACACACAAATCTTTTACCTTTAAGGGTTGAGCATTTTGTAGGGTGCTCTTCCCAAAAGTAGAATAACGAACATGCCCAATCGCCGCATGCGACTTGTACCTCTTAACTAATGTCTGAAACTCTGTCGCTGCCGCGGAGACTAGTCCTAGTTTTTTTAGCGGCATCCTGTTTGGAACTGCGAGGCCCCAGGACTCCTGGCCCCTGTGTTGAAGTGCACGGAGAGAATCTATGACGAACGGTATAACGTTAGAACCGTTCAGCGAGAATGCCCCTACTACTCCACAATTTTCGTGAACCATTTTTGCTCAATATCTAAATATTTCCGATGAACACCCCTAATCGTCAATATATTAAGTTTAGAACGTTTGTACACTTTCAGTTATTAGACGCAGCAATACCCTAAAAAACATTCTTGTTACACACTTTATTGCGTCAAGCGCTAAAGCAATTTTAAGCGGCTCGTCACCCTGTCTATCAGCTCTGTAGGTGCTGGTCCTATCCCTATACACGTAGTGGTTCCCGCAGGAATTTGTGTGAGACCCCTGTCTTCCACTTGAACTACTATCAAAGACAAAGTCTCGGCAACATTACGCAATGAAGTCAACTCTTCAACAGTTTGCACCTTTACCACGACTTTTGCCTGACCCGATTCGAACCACCTCTGAAACCAGGCCGGATTAAACTGCTTGGTTCTTTCAGCTCCGAGGACCGCCGCATGAGCTACCTGCGCGGCCGTCTTACCAATACCCATCCGAAGATCCCTCCTAACGACGATTACCTGTTTGTAAATCACAGGTATATACCTTAATTAACAGACCAAGAAATAGATTGCCTATCTGTTATTATGTCAGATTATTTTGATGTAATAATCGCCGGGGGTAGCATATCCGGCCTATTAGCAGCACGCGAAATTGCTGCCCCAGGAGGTAGATCTGTTGCTGTCTTTGAAGAAGATCCTGAAATCGGAACACCGCAACATTGCGGCGGCTTAGTTAGTATCGACGGCCTAAAGAATCTTGGTATGGTACCTGCAGCCAATGCGATTGAAAGTAGAATCAAAGAGGCAAAAATTTTTTCTCCTTCGCATTCTTTCATTCTTAATACCGAAGCCCAAAAAGTGATTGCCCTCGACCGGCGACTCTTGGATAAACAGGCAGCTCTTCAAGCACAAAGACTGGGTGCAGAAATAAGGACAAGGTGTTCCGTTCGTTCTGTTTCTGAAAATAAACCGACTCTAGATCATAATCAGGCAGATTTTAGTCAAACTATAAAAACCTCTGAAGGTGATTTTACTTGTAAATTCTTTATTGATGCAAGAGGGGTGGCATCAATAATTCAGAACAAACGTGAGGGTATACTTCAATCCGCACAATATGAAGTATATGCTTCGTGGATAGAGAGAGAGACTGTCGAGGTTCAATTTGATAATCATAAGTATCCGGGTTTTTTCGGATGGATTATTCCGACTGGAGATGGTACTGGAAAAGTAGGAGTAGCCGGAAAAGGGATCAATGCGGCAGTTGCCTTGAAATCGTATATGGATAGTAAAGCGCAAAAGTATTCAGTTATTCGTAAGGTATATGCACCGATTTGGGTCTCTGGTCCGATTGAGAATTTTATTAGTGCTCGACGAACAATAATTATTGGGGACGCAGCGGGCCAAACAAAACCGACAACGGCGGGTGGGATTTATACATGCGGGATGGGAGGAATTCTTGCCGGTAGGGCGATATCGAATGCATATGATGAAAACGACATTGATAAGCTATGGGATTACCAGAGAAGCTGGCTCGCTATTTTCGGAGGCGAATTTGACAAGATGCTTCTCGCAAGACGAATATTGGAACGAGTTGATAATAGGACGTTAGACGAATTATTTCTTAGTGTTTCTGAATCGAAGCTTCAAGAAATATCTAGAGTAGGGGAATTCGATTTTCACACTGCTGCTTTGACAAAAATATTTGGATCAAGGCATGGAGTAAAGATAATGAAAGCAATACTAGGTAACGAAATTAGGCGGTTATTAAGCTAAGGAAGATATAAATTCGGTTATCAACCTTCGAGGTTACGTGTCCCAGCCGTTACAGCTTCCTGTTTGTACTTCTTGTAGTAGACCTATAATGCCTAACGATGAGTGCGTCAAATACTACTGTCCTAATTGTGGATATGTTCTAATTTGGAGATGTGAAAGTTGCCGAGAATTTGCCAGAAATTATAAATGCGTAGGGTGTGGATTCGAGGGTCCGTAGAAATGACCCGTCTTGTTGCAAGAATCAGGATCCTCCCGGCAGAAGCTGATTCTGATCTAGAGGATGTGGTTCAGCGCCTAAAGACTGTAATTCCCGATGGTATCCAAATGATGGCCCATGCAAAAGAACCCATTGCATTTGGCTTGGAGGCAATTGTCGGAGATTTTCTTATGGAAGACCAAGCAGGTCAGATGGATAAACTAGAAGAGCTCATAAAAAATACAGAGGGTGTTGGCGAGATCGACGTGATAAACATAAGCAGACAATCTGTAAAAATGAAGTCCAAGTTTTGAGAAGGAGCTCAAAGCTGAAATTTGAAAAAATCTCGTGGAAGAAGTAACGATGCAAGTGACGAATCTTCCCCAAAATTACACCTTCGTGTCTTAGAAGCTAAACACCGGGACTTAGGAAAACGTAGGGCGCGTATTGATTCGGATTCGATGCGCAGAATGGGCATTGAACCCGGCGAAGTCATAGAGTTAGTAGGCAAACGCAAGACCGCTGTGACGGCCTGGCCGAGCGATCAGGAGAAGAGCGAGATTGATATTATCAGGATCGACGGTCAAACGAGAAAGAATGCAGGAGTAGCTTTGAATGATCTATTGTCAGTACACAAGGCAAAATCAAAATCTGCAAAAGCGGTAGGTCTGATGCCTCTCGGGAGCAGTACTGTTTCTATTGATAGGGAATTCTGTGAATTTGTAAAGAATAGACTCAGAGGGTTCCCTGTAACTGAGGGAGATGAGATATCTGTAGTAATTCTGGGGAATCCTATGGATTTTCGCATAGAAAAAATAACACCTAGAGCTACCGTCAAGATTGAAAGATCCACGAAGCTGAATATAATGGCAGAGAGTTCTCTTGATAAGAAGCCGCGAGTGACATATGAAGAGGTTGGCGGTCTAACGGAACAAATCAAGCGTCTCCGAGAAATTGTCGAACTACCTTTGCGACAACCAGAGATATTTGCAAGACTAGGCATTGAACCTCATAACGGAATACTGATGTACGGTTCTCCTGGCTGTGGGAAAACTTTGATTGCTAAGGCACTGGCTTCAGAATCCGAAGCAAATTTCTTTATTATCAATGGCCCCGAAATTGTAAACAAGTACTACGGCGAAACGGAAGCTAGGCTACGAGACATTTTTAAAGAAGCAAGAGATGCGTCACCAAGTATTGTTTTTATCGATGAAATCGACGCCATCGCTCCAAAGAGGGAGGAGGCAATTGGCGACGTCGAGAAAAGAGTTGTGGCACAATTGCTTTCCTTAATGGATGGTATGTCTGAACGTGGTAATGTAATAGTACTAGGTGCTACAAATAGACCCGAAAGTATAGATCCTGCTTTGAGGCGTCCAGGTAGATTTGATAGAGAGATAGAAGTAGGGGTGCCCAATGTGGAAGGCAGACTAGAAATACTTCAAATTCATACAAGAGGAATGCCACTTTCCCAAGATATCGACCTTCCGGCTTTGGCAAAGGAGCTTCACGGGTATACTGGGGCAGATATAAAAGCCCTCTGCAGAGAGGCTGCCATGAAAGCGTTGCGGCGCTACCTACCGGACATAGAATTAGAAGAAGAGAAGGTCTCGCCAAGCACGTTGGAGATAATGGATATCAGGAATAAAGATTTCAAAGACGGAATGAAAGAAATCATTCCAACAGCAATGAGAGAATTTTACGTAGAAGCTGCAGCAGTCAGGTGGGAGGACGTAGGCGGACTATATGACGCCAAACGTACCTTATATTATAACCTCATTACAGCCATTAAAGTCCCGGAAAATTTCATCAAGATGGGCGTCAAACCCCCTAGAGGAGCCTTATTATTTGGCGCTCCTGGCTGCGGTAAGAGCTTAATTGCAAGAGCCTTGGCAACCGAGAGCAGCGCGAACATAATAATGGTGAGGGGTCCTGAAGTATTGTCTAAGTGGGTTGGAGAATCAGAAAAAGCAGTCCGGGAAATATTTAGGAAAGCAAAAGCTTCTTCGCCTTGTGTAGTAGTTTTTGATGAGCTGGATTCGCTCGCTAGACCCCGTGGTGGGGATGATTTATCAGGTAATGAGAGGGTATTGTCCCAGCTTCTGACAGAGATGGACGATTCAGGGAGTGCAGGCGTTATAGTAATCGGAATTACAAATAGGCCTGATCTAATAGACACGTCACTTCTGAGACCTGGAAGATTAGACTTGATATTGTTCATTGGAGCACCGGATGAGAAGGCACGGCTCGAAATAATAAAAATTTTGACGTCTTCAATGCCACTTGCAAATGACGTGAGCATGGAGAATATATCTCAATCTACAAAAGGCTTCAGCGGTGCTGATCTCGGTGCCCTCTGCAGAGAAGCTGCGGTGAATGCAATGAGAAGCAAATCAGATATCATCACTAACACTGACTTTGGGAGCGCTTTGCATCTGGTAAAGCCGTCGATAACTAAAGATGTTGAAGACTGGTATGAGTCAATGAAGAAGAGCATTACGTATTCGATGCCTAAACAAATAGACAAAGTGTTCTACGGATAGGGATTTTTATAAAAGTATATTCGATCCCAATTTAATTGCCCGGTAGCCCCATAACATGAACAGTTCGTACAGTTTGTTTGGATATACATTGATATACTGCTAACCCTCCCAAATTTTAGAGGCCGCATTATGAATTACCCTTTGCGTAATCTAATTTACGAGAAAATAAAGCATGCCGGTAATATGACTGATTCCGAATTAATGAATGCTTTGACCAAGGATGGAGTACCCATAACTGAGGCCGAGTTAGACAAGACGTTGCTTGACCTAGAAATATATGGGCTTGTGCGAGTCTCGTGGATGACCAAAGATAAACGTAGGATAGAGGCAAGGTTGGTGGATTCCACTCCCGTCTAGAGGACGAATAAGTATCCTCACAACCTGAAATAAAACAGAGAGTCCAACGCTAACGCAACAAATATCACGACAAGGTATGGCGCTGTCACCTTATACGCCTTCCAAGCAAATTCTGGACTAGGATTTTTTGTCAGTTTATAATGATAAATTAGCATCAGCGAACCCGAGATAGCTGCGACAGCAGTATATAAAAGACCCAGCCCGAAAAAATAAAGCGCCAGAGAGTACGGGAGTAATATAGCGGTATTTACGAAAATGTAGCCTGACGTCTTCTCATTTCCAATTAGAACAGGCAGCATCGGGATCCGAACGCTCGCATATTCCTCTCGTGCTTTTATCGCCAGACACCAAAAATGAGACGGAGTCCACATAAACACCAACCATCCAACTAGAAAACCGAGCAAATTAATTGATCCGGTAGCGGCGGCCCAACCGGCCATAGATGCGGCGCTCCCTGCGAATCCCCCTATGACAATATTTGCCGCGTTGTAGCGTTTAAGCCATACAGTATAAACCATAACATAAAAAAATATTCCGAGGGCAATCATGCTCGTCGCAACGGGATTCAATGTAATCCACGCCAATATCACCGACAGAATGCTCATTGCCAAACCATAAGCCATGACGTTCCCAGGAGACAACCGACCAGAGGGAATTGGTCTGCTGGAAGTCCTATACATTATTTTATCGATATCCTTGTCATAGTACTGGTTAAGAGCACTGGAGCCCATCGACGCAAGAGCGCCAGCCAAGGCCAAAAAGCCTAATTGCCATGCAGTTACGTGCCAACCTGGCGTACTGTCAAACCTGCTACCTGCAAGTAAAGAAGTAACAGCTGTGATTACTAAAACTACAACTATGCGGGGCTTTGAAACTTCGATATACTCCCTTACCCTCACTACGCAAATACCTTAATTTTGCTCTAACAAACCTTGCATTTAATTGATTCGCCATACTCAACCTCATTAGCAGGTTTACTATATATCTCATAATCGGCCCTTTTCGAGCGTTTTTGCACTATTTGTGGCGGCGCCAATATTCACTGGCACCATAATCAAGTGGGTGTAGAATTGGGTCTCGATCGAGCCTTCCTTTTTCTTTACAGTCTCTTATCATAACTGTCCTCATGTATTCCTACTTTGTTGCTTGCATTTTTCCGAATTATTTGGAGTGCTTTTTCGGCCAGCTCTTTTTTTGGAAGCTGGATAATGAATAAGTTACTTGAGTTACTTATAGAGGAGGGATCAGGGGCAAGTGATATCAAACCTGTTTCCGACAATGATTCAAAGAACTCGATCATGTTGTTGGCATATAAAAGATAATTTTCTTGCAAGTCTGTATTGAGAAATTTCATTTGGACATCAACAAACACATGACGGCCGTCATGAAATATGTTCAACAAAGTATCAACTGCTACTTTTTGGCTATAGATCCTTTTCATAATTTCGTCATATCTTCTAGCGTCAATGTATATGGTAGGAATGTTGGCGCCTTTGAAGTCAGTCAAGGCCGCTCCACATTTATGTAAATTTGAGATGAAGTCCTCAAGTGATCTAAAAGATCTACTTCCTGTGGCCAACGACGTCTGCTGCCCAATAACTATAATATTGTCCTTATCGGTATCCGCTAATTGTTTCGGAGAAATAGTCTTTTAGTTCTATGTTGTATTGCATCTTCTTGTAGAGATATTCATGCGATTTACAAAGATAGAATGGCATTTGATTCACAGATTCCATAACATTATAGTTGCTTCTTTCTTTTACTAATTCTAGCTGAACTATAAAGTCGGCATCTCCGCCGCAGATATTACATCGAAGAACCTCTCTAAGCGATCTTGTATGATTTAAATCCGTGAGTTCATCATCCAATTCTTTGTCGCCATCCACAGCGCAACAATTGCAGCACCCTCTTAAAAGAGTTTGTACAAACCTTGCTCTACAATTAACAAAGTTTTATTGATTTTGCGAGCGTTAATGCGCGTTCTAGATCATCTCCCTTTATTTCATCGTTTTTGTACTTGCTGCTAAAATAAAGCAAATCAATCATTTTGGATCGATCGACATTTACAACTGTCTCTCCTCCCTTTGCAGTTGTCGCCGCTACTACTGCCGCAGCCCTCGTCGCCGACCCTGTTCCTAATGCAGTACTGGAATCAGTCAGTATTACAACCTTATCCGCTAAAGTCGATCGGGCAGAATTAGAAACTCGTTCAAAATTTTTGGCGCTATCTTTATTTAAAATGACAGTAACAGCGACCTTCATTCCACAGGCATCGTTATAAATTACATCAATGCCACTCGTATTTTGTGAGTCTTCAAGTGCAGATACAGTCCCCATATTGTGGGCGTGGTTAACAAGGTTTCTTATCGCAGCGCGTAGGTCAGACTCCATAGTCTGCTTGTCATCACAATTCTTTTGGATTTTAATGAAATCAGATACAGGAACTGACATGATGCTACCTCTTATTCTCAAACCCGGGTAATTTTTCTTGATAGTCTCATCGAGAGCGTGTTCATCGATCGCAGATGCATCCCTGGCTTCGGCGTTTTCTGTTGAGTGATACAAAATATTTATCATTGACCGGACATTTCTGAAATCTGGAAATTCATCATAAATTACTTTTATCCTCGCAGCCAGGTCTTTTTCTTCCTGTGATGTAAAATTCTTTCCTTTATCATAGTATCTAATATATTCAAGTATGATATCTAGTATTTCTTCAAAGGTATTTGACCCGGCAAGGTCGATTTTGTAATTCGCTTTTTCGAGCCTATCAAATACGGAACTGTTGGCGATTCGTATTTGTTCGTACGAAGATGGAGTCAAGATCAGCAAAAGGACTGTTGAAGGCAAGTGTGCATTTACAATAGCCTTGACAAAAGCCATAGACTCCTTATCTGCGTCAAATTCATCTATTTCTAACACCGTTAATTTTTTTAAAAACTTGAGATTCATCCTCGCTAATGCGGATAGGTTTTCGATTATCTCCTCCAACGTCTTTTCATGGTTGACCACTGTCCTAAATTTACCTTCGATGATTAACTTCAGTACGGATACTTCGGCTGTAGAAAATTCTTCAGTTAACACTTTGTCGACAGCATCAAAGTCTAAGACATAGCCATCATTCTGTAAAAATTTTTCTACCTTGTCCTCGAGCTTCTTGCCCATAAGCGAATCGAAGAACCCATAACCGAAGATTTTTCTGGCGTTCTTTATATTTCGATCCGCTTTGTCTTTTAAATAATGGATAACTTTCTTTCTGAGATCGTTCAGATATTCGTCATTAAAGCCTCTTAATAGAGCACCACAAATACTGTGCATAGATCGTGGTGATATCTGTGCGAGATCTGAATAGGAGATTACAGCGCTGCCTAATAGTTGTTGCAAACCTCTAATGTGAAAGGCAAGGTGTGTCTTACCTGAACCTACATCTTGAATAACGGTAATTAAGCGGAAATCCTTTTCTGTCGCACCTCCCTTTATTTTCGAAAATAAGTCATCTATGCAAGATAGCACAGCAGACTTTCCTTCCTTATGCCTGTTGCCGCCAAGAATCTGAGTATCTTCTACTGTTGGTGTAGGATTACTTGGATATGGATTCTGTATCAGCTTGTAGGGGTACATCATATGCACCTCACAAATCCATGCAATAATCCACGGACCGTCAACCCCTCGTAACCGCCTGAAGACAACTCATATTTGTCAGGATACTTTGCTATCAATTGAGCCACCAAATCATAAAATTCCTCGTCAGCCAGATGATGTTTTTTACATAAATCATTTCTGATTTTACCTAGTTCAACCCAGCCTATCGAGCTTGAGAAATTGGCGATCGAGTTATCGAAGTTATTTTTAAACAAATCGAGTCCCACTCTAGTCATCTGGGATTCGAATGTCGGTTTTCCGAAAGCCGCTTCAGAAGAGTGTTGGTCGTTTATAGCAGTTAGATCGCCGGATGGTGAACTCCGTGCACCGATTGCATCCAAGGTGATTGCTAGTCGGTCCGTATTTTTGTGGATAGATTGTTCCAAAGAATATATTGCCTCATGCGTCAATCTGAACCTGGGGTCTGAATTTAGCAAATGTTGTAGATAGCCCTCCTTAAGCCAACAATAATATGCAGCACCCTTTTTGTCAATGAAGAGCTGACCATCGTTTGTCAATTTCTCCAAGATAGTATCGATTTCGGGCTGCGGAAATTCTTTGCGTAAATCTGTTTTTCTTACACCGGCCTGGCCAGCAGAACAAATCCTTTGGATAAGTTCCTCCTCGGCTAACATGAGGTAAAGCGCGAAAATCGTTATTTAAAGACGGACGTAACATGCTACTACATATTTGATTAACAAAATTTAACTTTTAAACGAAGCATTAATAATATAACACATCAATACCAATGAGGGGATGATGACAAGTCTTCCTGACGGAAAAGAATGAAGACAGTACTAGGGTAGCTGACCAATCTATTGCCTGAGAGGAATAGATTATCTTGTGATTCTGTTCAGTCGAGACGTACTTAATCCTTGAATTGAACTAGATGAGAGGGCTGAGACCGCGAATGTAAGAAGTGGCTAGCTTCCACGAAACTTTTATTCATGTCGTCTCATACTCGAGTTTAGCTCTACCTCTCCTCATCGCAGCAAATATCAACATGATTACTCCTACCCATAGCCCAGCCAGGATCATATTTGTGAGACTAACGTAGACGTACGGTGTAGATTCTTCTAAGTTTGATTCAATTATTTTGATTGACCCGTGCAGGTCTTCTAACCCTGTATTGTATGCTGCGCTATTGGGTTCCACTGACGAAATAGAGACAGTGCGCAATAACATCGCGTCGACATCGTTTTGGATTAATCCAAAATCTGTCCTTGGATTTGGAAACGACCATACAGGATTTCCTCCCATTGGGAGAAGTTGCTTAACATGCCTAAGATAATCGGCGATCATATATGGTGTCTGGGCAGATTCAGCCCTTGTCAAATAGCCCATTGCTTTGTCCAACGGATAGATAGCATTTTGATAACCGAAATAAACCAAAGCGCCTCCAAGAATTAGAAATCCCAGAATTCCTATTATTATCAACCTGTAATATTTAGTTCTCATTTCGCTTTGCTTGTTCCTGTTCTCAGGCCCAGTCGTTAGCAATGTTTTTGCGCGGGTGGTTGTATTTATTCTATCACCTAGAAGGGGGTCCGTCTGCGCAGTCCGCATCATTGCAGGTTGCGTGGGCATGCTGTCTAAATAACTGACTCCTCTTTGTTTTCTATCCATTTTATTTTTAAGCGAAGAATGGACAATGCTCAGATATGCTATGTAAATGAAGCCGACTGTTTGGATGGCAATGATGGGAACGAAAACTGGGTTAAGTGAAAAAATCGAAACAAATATGGCGATACATCCGTACACACCAAAAAAAACCTCCAATAAGATGGTCTTCGTAAACGGCAAGACATATGCCTTGTCTCTCCAATCATCGTCTTTAGTCACGACACCAAATTTCGGCGTTCGTAAAAATTCACTCTTGCCTCCGAATATTGCATCAAAGACCGCGATGGTGTTATTAACTGATATACCGGCTGCAAAGAAAATCAAGAACAGATATTGCCTTGCCTTATCCTTCCACCTTTCGCCCCAAATCTTTCTTATCATGTAAAGATATGTGGCAGGACCCATCAGAACGTATATCAGAATTCCTGTAATTGGAGCCCAATTTACTGCGTATAACTTGTAATTTAATGCCAGTAATATAGGAAAAACAAGATACTGGATAAGAAACAGAGGATGGACCACGTGGCGGGTCAATTGAATGAAAGCCTGAATCTTCGTGTCGATAGATATTTTTTTCTCCAACAAAATGTCGATTAATAATTTCAACGCAACCTGGATTGAACCCTTTGCCCATCGAAACTGTTGACGCTTTGCTGCATTCATCTGAACTGGGAGCTCTCCTCCCACCACTATATCTTCTAGGAAAATGGACTTCCAGCCCTTCAGCTGAGCTCTGTAGCTAAGATCAAGATCCTCGACAAGAGTTGCAGTATGCCAACCGCCTGCATCGACGATGCACGATGTTCGCCATATACCTGCTGCTCCATTAAAGTTCATAAAGAGATGTGTCAGACTCTTTGCCTTTTGTTCAATTAAGAAATGTAGATCCAGAGAAATTGCCTGCGCTTCCGTAAGAGATGAATAGTTTTCATTTAAGTGACCCATTTGCATTGGACTAAGCCTATTTTCGGGTCGACAAAATAACCAATGGTTTTTTTCAAAAAACAAGGTGCCGGAACAAAATCTGCGTCAAAGATCGCGATGAATTCCCCTTTCGCGTATTTCATGCCGGCCTTCAATGCTCCAGCTTTGTAGCCTGGCCTACCAGAGCTTCTGTGAATATGGTGAATGTTTACACCGCCAAGCTTGAGTTGGTTAACCATCAACTTTATCAATTCGAAAGTCTCGTCGTCAGAATCATCAAGGATTTGTATTTCGAGTTTATCCTTCGGATAGTCGAGTAAACATACAGCATCAATTAGCCGGGCTGCTACATACTTTTCGTTGTATATAGGGAGTTGAACTGTCACTACCGGAAGATTGTCGTGAGTAGTAGAATCGCCCTGGAGACTTATTTTGCCCTTCCTTTTTTGATGTATAATATTGTGCTGAGACTGATAGGAAAGGTAATAAAAATTGAGAGTGTAAATAGTCATAATCCAGGCAACACTTATGAAAATTACATAAAGAAATGCGCCTAAGCCAAGCATTCTATCTTGCCTAAGAACCAATGTTAGCTAGCCGTATAGTTATAGTCACATACCCAAGATTTCCAATTTGATTAAAAAGATAAAAATATTATAAAAAGATATGTCAAAAAGTTGACATAGTGTTATCTTATATTATCTCATGTCCCTTTCTGGAATATTTTTACACACTGGGGAGGACATACGTTTTCACATGCCATGCAGAATATACAGTCTTTTTCTCTAGCCATAAA